>NZ_JBEYXJ010000041.1:0-60386 GCF_040645015.1 Streptomyces sp. NPDC046881
CCCGCGTGGGGGGGGAGGGGGCTGGGGGGGGTGGGGTGTGGCGGGGCGCGGGGCGCTCTCACGATCTCTCCCCCCCCCCCCGCGCCGCCCCGCGGGGGCGGGGGGCCCCCCGGCCGTGGCGCCGCTCGCGTCAGGTGACGTTGACCGCGCTCCAGGCGGCGGCCACGGCGTTGTACTCCGCGCTGCTCGCGCCGTAGAGGTCCTTGGCGGCGTTCAGCGTGGCCGTACGGGCGCCCTTGTAGTTCGTCGACGAGGTCATGTAGACCGTCAGCGCCCGGTACCAGATCCTGCCGACCTTGTCCCGGCCGATACCGGTGACCGCCGAGCCGTTGTACGTCGGCGAGTCGTAGCCGACGCCGTTGATGGTCTTCGCTCCGCTGCCCTCGGCGAGCAGGTAGGCGAAGTGGTTGGCGACGCCGGAGGAGTAGTGGACGTCGAGGTTGCCGACCGACGAGCTCCAGTAGTCGGCGGAACTGCCGTCCCTGGACGGCTTGTCCATGAAGCGCAGGGCCGCCTTGCCGAAGCCGGACTTCACGATCTTCTCGCCGATGAGGTAGTCACCGGTGTCGGAGGAGTTGTTCGCGTACCACTCCACCATCGTGCCGAGGATGTCGGAGGTGGCCTCGTTCAGGCCGCCGGACTCGCCGGAGTAGGTCAGCGCGGCGGTCTTCGACGTGACGCCGTGCGTCATCTCGTGCCCGGCGACGTCGAGGGCGACCAGCGGCCCGAAGGTGGTCCCGTCACCGTCGCCGTAGGTCATGCAGAAGCAACTGTCGTCCCAGAAGGCGTTGTTGTAGTTGTTGCCGTAGTGGACGCGGTTGTACGAGCCCTTGCCGTCGCCGGCGATGCCGTTGCGGCCGTGGACGTATCTGTAGTAGTCCCAGGTCTCGTTGGTGCCGTACTGGGCGTCGACGGCGGCCGAGGCGCGGTCCGCGGTGGTACCCGTGCCCCAGTGGTTGTCGGCGTCCGTGAACAGGGTCGCCGGGGCCCGGCTGAAGCAGATGCCGAAGAAGCACAGGTCGGTCTTGCCCTCGGCGTCACCGGTGTAGGTGTTGCCGCGGGTCGGGTCCTTCAGCTGGTACGACGACCCGGACTGGGTCGACTCCAGCGGCACCGTCCCGCCGTACAGGGACGCGCCGTCGCCGGTGGCCGTCTCGATGCTGTCCCAGGCGTCGATCTGCGCGCCGGTGCGGGCGTCGGTCAGCACGGTGCGGGCGACGGGGTTGCCCAGCGAGTCCAGGCCGGCGGCGTTGGTCCGCCAGGCCAGCCGGGGGCTGCCGTGCAGGGCGTCGACCACCAGCTCCGGCTTGGCCTTGACCTGCTTCAGCCGGTTGCCGAGGTTGGCAGCGCGCAGCGCGTTCACGGCGAGGCCGGCGGCCTGCGGGCCGGAGACCTTCGGGGTGACGGAGGGCACGGCGACGGCCTGCCGGGTGGCGCGGTCGGCGCTGCGGTAGGCGCCGTCCGGGGCCAGGTGGACGACGAAGTCGCCGCCAAGGACCGGCAGTTGCCGGTAGGTGCGGTCGTAGCGGACGTGCTGGGTGCCGTCCTTGTCCACGATCACGTCCCGGACGCTGGTGTCCTGGGCGGAGGTGAGGCCCAGGGTCGAGGCGTGGGCCAGCAGGGCCGACGCCGCGTTCTCGATCGCGGTGGCCCGGGTCGGTCTGCCGTCGGCGTGGGCGGCGGGGGAGAGGCTGACGGCCAGCAGGGTCGCGGTGGCGAAGGCGACACCGGCGGTGGCTGTGCGACGGGTTCCTCGGACGTGCTGCCGTATCCGGCTCATCTGTCTCCTCGGGGAGGCGCCAGGCTAGGCGTGGGGGTTGGCGCTCGTGTCACCGAGATTTAAGTGGCCATGACATGTCGTGTCCATAGCCACTTCATGGAGATGTGTGGGGAGCCGGCGGGGGTACAGAATCGTTTCCGTGATCGCCGAGGACCCCCGCGAGGACTTCCGCCCCCTGCCCTTCTTCGTCTACGGCACCCTGCGCCCCGGCGAGGCCAACCACGACCTCCTCCTGCGCGGCCGCACCCTCGCCGAGGAACCGGGGCACCTCACCGGCGCCGTGCTGTACGACGGCCCCGGCTACCCCTACGCCGTCGAGGAACCCGGCGGAACCGTGCGCGGGGAACTGGTGACCGCCCGGCCGGAGGCGTACGGGGAACTGCTCGCCGCGCTAGACCGGCTGGAGGAGTACGTGCCGGGCAACCCCCGCAACCTCTACGTCCGCGCGGCCCGGGACGTCGTACGCCTTGCCGGCGGCACCGTCCGGGCCTGGGTGTACCTCGCCGCCCCGCGGGTCGCCGCCCGGCTGCGGGCCACCGGCACCCGGATCGCGGACGGCGACTGGCTCTCCCGCCGCTGACTCAGCCCAGCAGGGTGAGCCCCTCGGGCACCTCGACGCCGAACTCCTCCGCGACCAGGCGCCGCGCCTCCGACTCGTCCGTCAGCGTCCGCTCGGTCACCGTGCCGTCGGCGAGCGTCTCGGTGAACCGGGCGCCGTCCAGGGCGAGATGGCGACCGGCGGTGGTCCGCTGGAGGCAGGGGCGGCGGGTGAAGGGGGAGCGCGGGTGGGTGCCGACGAACCAGTTGAACACCTCGAAGTCGGCCGGGGCGAAGGGTTCCTGCGTGAACGCGTACTGACCGGACCAGCCGCCGTCCGCCGCGTACGCCTGCAACTCCCACAGCTCCAGCGGCCCTTCGTGGGGCAGCCGCACCAGCCGGTGCTGGCGCCCGGCGCCCTCGAACTCGGTGCCGGTCACCAGCGGCACCGGCAGCAGCAGCGCGCCGACCGCGCCGAAGCCGACGTCCGCCAGCCACGGTTGCGGCTCGCCCGCCACCTCGACCCGGAGCATCGCGTGCGTCCGGGGCCGGCTCTCCGGGGTCCTGGCGCCCACCACCACCCGGCCGGCCAGCGGGGTCACCCGGAAGCCGAGCGCTTCCAGCGCCAGCCGCAGGAGGGTGTTGTGCTCGTAGCAGTAGCCGCCGCGCCGGCCGTGGACCATCTTCGCCATCAGCTCGGCGGGCGCCAGGGAGGGGGCCGCGCCCCGCACCGGGTCCAGGTTCTCGAACGGCAGCGACAGCGCGTGCGCCAGGTGCACGCCGCGCAGGGTGGCCAGGTCGGCCCGCCGCTCGCCCTTCCAGCCGATGCGGTCCAGGTAGGCGTCCAGGTCGTACGGCTCGCCCTGTCCGCCCTGTCCGCCCTGTCCGCCCTGTCCGTTCCGTGCGGTCTGCTCGATGTCGGCCATGTACCGAACCTATGCGAACCCCGCCGGCCGTGCCGCGTCCGGCGGACCGAACCGCGCTACTTCCCTGGCCCCAGGACCTCCACCCGCACCGCGCACGACTTGAACTCCGGCATCCGGGACGTCGGGTCCAGGGCCGGGTTGGTGAGCGTGTTGGCGCGGCCCTCGCCCGGCCAGTGGAACGGCATGAAGACGGTGTCCGGCCGGATGGCAGTGGTGATCCGCGCCGGCGCCACGGCCCGGCCGCGCCGGGACACCACCGCCACCCGGTCGCCCTCCGCCGCGCCCAGCCGGGCCGCGAGCCGCGGATGCAACTCCACGAACGGCCCGGGCGCCGCCGTGTTCAGCTCCGCCACCCGCCGGGTCTGCGCCCCCGACTGGTACTGCGCCACCACCCGCCCGGTGGTCAGCAGCAACGGATACTCCCCGTCCGGCTCCTCCGCCGTCCCCCGGTACACCACCGACACGAACCGCGCCCGCCCGTCAGGCGTGGCGAACCGGTCGAGGAACAGCCGGGGGGTACCGGGGTGCACGGGCGGCACGCCGTCGCCGCGACCACCGTCCACCGCGGGACGGCCGTCCAGCGCGTCGGGCGTATCGGCGTCCGCCGCCGGGTCGTCGGGCAGCGCGTCCAGGGCCGCGTCCTCGCCGTCACCCCCGACGGAGTCACCGAGCCCGCCCGCGACGCCGGCTCCCGCACCCGACGCCGTACCGGCCTCGGCGGCGGGAGCCCCGCCCGTCTCCGTGCGCGTCGCCGCGCCCGCGACTCGGTCCCCGGCTCCGGCAGTGGCTCCGGCCGCGGTCGCACCGGGGATTCCCGCCGCGCTCCCGCTCCCGGTTCCCGCTGCACCCCCGACCCCGGCTTCCACCACGGCCCCGCCCGGCCCGCCGCCGTCGGTTCCCGGGCCCGCCGGCTCCTCCGGGCAAGGCCAGAAGACGCCGTTCTCCTCCGCCAGGCGGCGGTAGGTGATGCCGGAGTAGTCGGCGGGGCCGCCGGCGCTGGCGCGGCGGAGTTCTTCGAAGACCTCCTCGGGGTCGGTCGGGAAGCCCTTCTCCACGCCGAGCCGGTCGGCCAGCTCGTGCAGGACGTGGAGGTCGCTGTGGACACCGGGCGGGGGAGCGACCGCCCGGCGGCGCAGCAGCACGCGGCCCTCCAGACTGGTCGTCGTGCCCGTCTCCTCCGCCCACTGGGTGACCGGCAGCACGACGTCCGCCAGCTCCGCCGTCTCGGACAGCACGACGTCGGCCACGGCGAGGAAGTCCAGCGAGCGCAGGCGCTGCTCGACGTGGGCCGCACGCGGGGCCGACACCACCGGGTTGGAGCCCATCAGCAGCAGCGCCCGGACGTCCGTACCGAGGGCGTCGAGGAGTTCGTACGCGCTGCGCCCGGGCCCGGGCAGACTGTCCGGGTCCACGCCCCACACGCCGGCCACGTGCGCCCGCGCCGCCGGGTCGTCCAGCTTGCGGTACCCGGGCAACTGGTCGGCCTTCTGGCCGTGTTCGCGTCCGCCCTGCCCGTTGCCCTGCCCGGTCAGGCAGCCGTACCCGGACAGCGGGCGGCCCGCCCGGCCGGTGGCCAGGCACAGGTTGATCCAGGCGCCCACCGTGTCCGTGCCCTGGGACTGCTGCTCCGGCCCGCGCGCGGTGAGCACCATCGCCGCCTCCGGCTCGCAGAACATCCGTACCGCCCGGCGCAGTTGCGGCACCGGCACCCCGGTGATCCGCTCCACGTACTCCGGCCAGTGCGCCATCGCCGCGGCCCTGGCCTCCTCCCAGCCGGTGGTCCGCTCCCGGATGTACTCCTCGTCCGTGCGTCCCTCGGCCACCACCAGGTGCAGCAGGCCGAGCGCGAGCGCGAGATCGGTGCCGGGCCGGGGCGCGAGGTGCAGGTCTGCCTGCTCGGCGGTCCTGGTCCGGCGCGGGTCGACGACGATCAGCGTGCCGCCGTTCTCCCGCAGCTCGGTGAAGAACCGCAGCGACGGCGGCATGGTCTCGGCCGGATTGGACCCCACCAGGATCACGCACCCGGTCTTCGGGATGTCCTCCAGCGGGAACGGCAGCCCCCGGTCCAGACCGAACGCCTTCGTGCCGGCCGCCGCGGCCGACGACATGCAGAACCGGCCGTTGTAGTCGATCTGCGAGGTGCCCAGCACCACCCGCGCGAACTTGCCGAGCGTGTACGCCTTCTCGTTGGTCAGCCCGCCCCCGCCGAACACCCCGAGCGCGTCCGCGCCGTACCGCTCCCGGGTCGCCGAGAGCCGCTCGGCGATCCGGTCCAGCGCCTCGGTCCAGCTCGCCTCGACCAGCCGGCCGCCCTCCCGCACCAGCGGCGCGGTCAGCCGTACCGCCGGGGACAGCACCTGTGCCGCCGTACGGCCCTTGCCGCACAGCGCGCCCCGGTTGACGGGGAAGTCCGGACGCTCGGTGACCTCGACGCCCCCCTGGGGCAGGGGCGTGATGTTCATCCCGCACTGCAAGGCGCAGTACGGGCAGTGGGTGGGCGTCGAGGTGTTCTCCATACCGCCCAGCGTGCGTCCGGCGTGTTACGACCCCGTGTCGCATCCGGTTACACCCCCGGCACGGCGACCTCCCCGCGCCGCCCCGCCCGCCGTGAGGCCGCCGTCACCGCAGGCCGTCACCGCAGGCCGTCACGGCACGCCGCAACCGCACGCTCACCGCCCGGCGGCCAGCGCCCGCGCCACCCCCGGCTCCTTCGGCCCCAGGAACCGCGGGTCCGGCCGGAACACCGCGTCCAGGGCCGCCTTGCCCGCCGCGAACACCTCGCGCGTCCCGCCGTAGTACCAGGTCACGTCGTGTTTCGCGTCGACCCCGACGCCGTACGAGTCCACCCCCGCCGCCTCGCACAGCGCCACCGCCCGCCGGATGTGGAAGCCCTGGCTGATCAGCACCGCCCGGTGCACCCCGAAGATCCTCCTGGCCCGGACACAGGAGTCCCAGGTGTCGAACCCGGCGTAGTCGCTGACGATCCGCGCGTCCGGCACGCCGTGCCGCGTGAGGTACGCGCGCATGGCGTCCGGCTCGTCGTAGTCCTCCCGGCTGTTGTCCCCGGTGACCAGGACCACCTTGATCCGCCCCGCCCGGTACAGCTTCGCCGCCGCGTCCAGCCGGTGCGCGAGGTACGGCGACGGCTCGCCCTGCCACAGCCCGGCCCCGAACACCACCGCGACATCGGTGCGCGGCGCGTCCGCCGTCGTCCGCAGCCGGTCCGCCGTGGACACGTACAGCCAGGTCGCCGGCAGCAGCGCCAGCACGCACCCGGCCACCACGGCCTGCACCAGCCGCCGCTGCCCGGCCCGCGTGCGCGGCCACCGCGGTCGACGGATCTTCATACGGTCCCCCCCAGTGATCGCCTCCGACCAGGGAGGACGCCGGGGACGGCGGTCCGGTTCGCCTCACATCGTGCATCCGTACGCGGTGAACCCACGGTAAATACCCGTGACGGCCGCGCAACGGGCCCGCAACGTCTCCCGGTCAGGATCCTTCCATGACGGCGTCCACCCCACCCCGCACCCGCAGCCGGCCGGTCTCCCCGCTCGGCCGCCGCCGCCCGGCCCCGCCCGCCCTCGTGCTGGTCGCCCACGGCAGCCGCGACCCGCGGGCGCTCACCACCGTGCGGGCCCTCATGGCCCGGGTCCGCGAGCTGCGTCCCGGCGTCCCCGTCCACCTGGGGCACATCGAGCTGAACGAACCCCTGCTCCCCGACACCCTCGCCGCGCTCGGTGACACCCCCGCCGTCCTCGTCCCGCTCCTCCTCAGCCGCGGCTACCACGTCAAGCACGACATCCCGGAGATGGCCGGCGCCGCACGCGCGCGCACCCGCCTGGCCGCCCCGCTGGGCCCGCACCCCCTCCTCGCCGAGGCCCTGCACGCCCGCCTGGCCGAGTCCGGCTGGCCCTCCGGGACGGACGACACCGCCCGCCGCTCGATGGCGGTCGTCCTCGCCGCGGCCGGTTCCCGTGACCCCGACTCGGCCACCGACACCCGTCGCACGGCCCGCCTGCTGTCCGCCCGGCTGGGCGTCCCGGTGATCCCCGCGTACGCCTCGGCGGCGACGCCGACGGTGGCGACGGCGCTGCGCCTGCTGGCGGCGAGGGGACGCCACAGAGTGGCGGTGGCCTCCTGCTTCACGGCCCCCGGCCGCTTCGCGACCCAGTGCGCGGGGACGGCGCCGTGGATCGCCTCGGCCCCCCTGGGCGCCCACGACGCGATGGCCCGCCTGGTCCTGCACCGCTACGACCAGAGCCTGGGGGCAGCGTCGGCCGAAGCCGCCTGAGGGACGCGGGGTGGCTTAGTGTCGACCCATGGAAGGCACCGCACTCTCCACGGCATACGGCCCGGCGTCAGTCGACCGCTGGGTCCCCGAACCCGACAAACGCCCGGGCCGCACAGCCTTCCAGCGCGACCGCGCCCGCATCCTGCACTCGGCCGCCCTGCGCCGCCTCGCCGGCAAGACGCAGGTCGTCACCCCGGGGACGCACCACCAGGCGTGGGACCCCAGCCCCCGCACCCGCCTCACCCACTCCCTCGAATGCGCCCAGGTCGGCCGGGAGCTGGGCGCCGCCCTCGGCTGTGACCCGGACCTGGTCGAGGCGGCCTGCCTCGCCCACGACCTCGGTCATCCCCCCTTCGGCCACAACGGCGAAACCGCGCTGAACGAGTTCGCCGACGACTGCGGCGGCTTCGAGGGCAACGCCCAGTCCCTCAGGCTCCTCACCCGGATCGAGCCCAAGCGGTTCACCGAGGACGGCTCCGTCGGCCTGAACCTCACCCGCGCCACCCTGGACGCCGCCACCAAGTACCCGTGGCCGCGCGGCGGGCACCCCGCCGACCCCCACTCGCGGAAGTTCGGCGTGTACGAGGACGACCGTCCGGTGTTCGACTGGGTCCGCGCCCACGCCCCCGGCACCCGCACCTGCTTCGAGGCGCAGGTCATGGACTGGTCCGACGACGTCGCCTACTCGGTGCACGACGTCGAGGACGGTCTGCACGCCGGCCACATCGACCCCAACTGCCTGCACGCCGAGCCGGAACGGCAGGCGGTGTTCCAGGTCGCCGTCGGCCGGTACGTCCCCGCGGACACCGACCCGGCCGAACTCGCCGCCGCCCTGGACCGCCTCCAGGAGGAGGAGTGGTGGCCGCACGGCTACGACGGCAGCGCGGTCGCCCAGGCCCGGCTGAAGGACGCCACCAGCCAGCTCATCGGCCGCTTCTGCCTGGCCGCCGAGGGCGCCACGCGCAGCGTGTACGGGACCGGCCGGCTCACCCGCTACGCCGCCGGACTCGTCGTACCCCGCGAGACCCGCATGGAGTGCGCGGTGCTCAAGGCGGTCGCGGACCGGTACGTGATGCAGCGGGCCGAGCAGGAGCGGCTGCGCGCCGACCAGCGGGTGATCGTCGCCGAGCTGGCCGAGGCGCTGACCGCCCGCGCGCCCGACGGCCTGGACCCGCAGTTCCGGGCGCTGTTCGACGCGGCGGACGACGACCGGGCGCGCAAGCGGGTGATCGTGGACCAGATCGCCTCCCTCACCGACGCCTCCGCGCTCTCGCTGCACGCGAGACTTACGGGGCATATGTGAGAGGAACATGACCCTCCGTGGCCTGATCGGGTCACACCCTCTTCCCGCATCACGCTGCGTGCGGGACGCTCGCATGTGGCGGCACCCCCAGAGGAGGCATCAAGTGGTCGACGCGGATCAGACATTCGTCATCGTCGGAGGCGGTCTCGCCGGTGCGAAGGCGGCCGAGACGCTCCGCGCGGAGGGCTTCAGCGGCCGGGTGATACTGATCTGCGACGAACGCGACCACCCGTACGAGCGCCCGCCGTTGTCCAAGGGCTATCTGCTCGGCAAGGAGGAGCGCGACAGCGTCTTCGTGCACGAGCCGGCCTGGTACGCGCGCAACGACGTCGAGCTGCACCTCGGCCAGACCGTGGACCGCATCGACCGCGCGGCGAAGACGGTCCGCTTCGGTGACGACGGCACGCTCGTCCGCTACGACAAGCTGCTGCTGGTCACCGGCGCCGAGCCGCGCCGCCTGGACATCCCCGGCACCGGCCTGGCGGGCGTCCACCACCTGCGCCGCCTCGCGCACGCCGAGCGTCTCAAGGGCGTCCTGCACCACCTCGGCCAGGAGAACGGGCACCTGGTGATCGCGGGCGCCGGCTGGATCGGCCTGGAGGTCGCGGCGGCGGCCCGCGAGTACGGCGCCGAGGTCACGGTGATCGAACCGGAGCCGACCCCGCTGCACGGCGTCCTCGGCCCCGAGCTGGGCAACGTCTTCGCCCAGCTGCACCGCGAGCACGGCGTCCGCTTCCGCTTCGGCGTGCGGCTCACCGAGATCGTCGGCCAGGACGGCGTGGTCCTCGCGGCCCGCACGGACGACGGCGAGGAGCACCCGGCGCACGACGTCCTCGCCGCGATCGGCGCCGCCCCGCGGACCGCCCTCGCCGAGGCGGCGGGGCTGGAGATCGCCGACCGGGCGCACGGCGGCGGCATCGTCGTCGACGAACGGCTGCGCACCTCCGACCCCGACATCTACGCGGCCGGCGACGTGGCGTCCTTCCCGCTCGGCCTCTTCGACGCCCGGCTGCGGGTGGAGCACTGGGCGAACGCCCTGAACGGCGGTCCGGCCGCGGCGCGCGCGATGCTCGGCCAGGAGGTCGTCTACGACCGCGTGCCGTACTTCTTCACCGACCAGTACGACCTGGGCATGGAGTACAGCGGCTGGGCGCCGCCGGGGTCGTACGACGAGGTGGTGATCCGCGGCGACGCCGGGAAGCGGGAGTTCATCGCGTTCTGGGTGCGGGAGGGACGCGTGCTGGCCGGGATGAACGTGAACGTGTGGGATGTCACAGAGCACATCCAGAACCTGATCCGTTCCCGGGCCCGGGTGAACATCGAGGCGCTCTCCGACCCGCACGTCCCCCTCGACAGCCTCACCTCGTGACCTCCGCGGGCACCGGGACTGTCACCGCACCCCCGTAGAATTCACGCGTGGCAGGACGGATCAACGACGAGGACGTGAAGGCGGTACGGGACGCGGTCCCGATCGACGCCGTGGTCTCCGAGTACCTCCAGCTGCGCAACGCGGGCGGCGGCAACCTCAAGGGGCTGTGCCCGTTCCACGACGAGAAGTCGCCGTCCTTCCAGGTCAGCCCGAGCAAGGGACTGTTCCACTGCTTCGGCTGCCAGGAGGGCGGCGACACCATCACCTTCGTGATGAAGGTGGACCACCTCTCCTTCTCGGAGGCGGTCGAGCGGCTGGCCGCACAGGCCGGCATCACGCTGCGGTACGAGGAGGGCGGGTACAACCCGGCGCACCAGCGCGGCGAACGCATCCGCCTGGTCGAGGCCCACAAGATCGCCGCGCAGTGGTACGCCGAGCAGCTGGCCACCAGCCCCGAGGCCGAGACCGGCCGGATCTTCCTCGCCGAGCGCGGCTTCGACCAGGCCGCCGCCGTCCACTTCGGCGTCGGCTACAGCCCCCAGGGCTGGGACCACCTCACCCGCTACCTGCGCGGCAAGGGCTTCACCGACAAGGAGCTGGTCCTCTCCGGCCTGTCCCAGGAGGGCCGCCGGGGCCCCATCGACCGGTTCCGGGGCCGCCTGATGTGGCCCATCCGGGACATCGGCGGCGAGGTCGTCGGCTTCGGCGCCCGCAAGCTGTACGAGGCGGACAACGGCCCGAAGTACCTCAACACCCCCGAGACGGCGATCTACAAGAAGAGCCAGGTGCTGTACGGCATCGACCTGGCGAAGAAGGAGATCGCCAAGGCCAGCCGGGCGGTGGTGGTCGAGGGTTACACGGACGTCATGGCCTGCCACCTCGCCGGGGTGACCACCGCCATCGCCACCTGCGGTACGGCCTTCGGCGGCGAGCACATCAAGATCCTCCGCCGCCTCCTCATGGACAACGGCTCGGCCCGTGTGATCTTCACCTTCGACGGCGACGCGGCCGGGCAGAAGGCAGCCCTGCGCGCCTTCGAGGACGACCAGAAGTTCGCCGCCGAGACCTACATCGCGATCGCGCCCGACGGCATGGACCCCTGCGACCTGCGGCTGGCCAAGGGCGACGAGGCGGTCGCCGACCTGGTCGAACCCCGCACCCCGCTCTTCGAGTTCGCGCTCCGCCAGATCGTGAGCCGGTACGACCTGGACACCCCGGCCGGCCGGGCCGCCGCCCTGGACGAGGCCGCCCCGATCGTCGCCAAGATCAAGAACAGCGGCGCCCAGCATGAGGTCGCCGTCGAACTGGCCGGCATGCTCGGTATCCTCGACACCCAGTTCGTCGTCCGCCGGGTCGCCCAGCTGGCCCGCTGGAACCGCGAGGGCAAGGGCCCGCAGCAGCAGGGCCGGTCCCGGCAGGCCGAGCACCAGTGGACCGAGGCGCCGCGCCCCGCCGGCTCCGGTCCGGCGCTGACCCTGCGCAACCCGGTCTTCGCCGCCGAACGCGAACTGCTCAAACTCGCCCTCCAGCGCCCCGAACTGGTCTCCCCGGCCTTCGACGCCTACGGCATGGACGAGTTCACGGCCCCGCCCTACGCCGCCGTACGCCGGGCCATCGCGGAGGCGGGCGGCGCCGAGTACGGCGTCCCGGACCCGCAGGAGTACCTGGTCCGCGTCCGCGAGGCCGCACCGGACGACACGGTCCGCGCGATGGTCACCGAGCTGGCCGTCGAACCGATCCTGCGCCGCACGGTCGACGAGACGTACGCCGGTACGGTCCTCGTGCAGATCCGCCGCCGCGCCGTCGAGCGCCGCATCCGCGACATCCAGTCCCAGATGACCCGCCTCGCCACCACCGGCGACCCCGCCCAGCTGGCCGCCGTCCAGAACGAGCTGTGGGTCCTCCAGCAGTACGACCAGGCCCTCCGGGAACGGGGCGCGGAGGCGCTGTAGGGCAGGCCTGAGGGGAATCGCCGGGGAATCCTCGCCTACGGTCCGGTCGGCGGAGCGGCGTTCCCGGTCGCCTCGGCCAGCCTGCGCCGCACGTGCACGGTGTGCGGGTGGTCGGCGCCGAGGGTCTCCTCCGCCAGCAGCGCGGCCTGTCGCTGCACGGCCAGGCCCTCTTCCCGCTCGCCCAGGGCGAGCAGGGTCTGGGCGAGGTTGTGCAGGCGGATCGCGAGATCCGGGCTCTGCTCGCCGAGCTGGGCCCTGGTGGTCTCCACGGCCCGCCGAGCGTACGGCAGCGCCCTTTCGTACCGGCCGAGCCGGTGCAGCGAGTAGACCAGGTTGCTGGCGTAGTTCGCGGTGACCGGATGTCCCGGGGGCAGGGCTTTCTCAGCCACGGCCAGTGCCCGTTCCCGACGGGGGAGCGCCTCCTCGTGCAGGCCGAGTTCGTCGAGGACCGCGCCCAGGTTGTTGACGTAGACGGCGTAGTCGGCGTGTTCCTCGCCGAGCGAGGCCTCGGCCACGGCCACGGCCTGCTCCGCCTGCGCCAGCGCTTCTTCCAGGCGCCCCGCCCGGCGCAGTGACTGGCTCAGGTTGCTCAGCCGCAGCGCGGTGTCGGGGTTCCCGTCGCCGAGGTGGGCCCGCGTGACGGCCAGGGCGGCCTCGTCCAGCGGCAGTGCCCTGTCGTACGCGCCCAGCTTGGTGTACGCCCGGGCGAGGTTGCCCAGATGCACGGCCGTGGCGGGGTGGTCGGGTCCGTACACGGCCCGGGTGATCCGCAGCGCCTCCTCCGCGTGCCGCGCAGCGTCGTCGTACTGCCCGAGGCTGATGAGGGTCTGGGCCAGGTTGCCCCTGCGCAGAGCGGTGTCGGGGTGCTCCGGACCGAAGGTGTCACAGGTGAGGCGCAAGGCGCTCCGCTCCAGTTCCAGGGCTTTCCCGTACTGCCCGAGCGCGCTGTGCACGGCGGCCAGGTTGCCCATGCGCACCACCGTGTCCGGGTGGTCCTCGCCCCGGCTCGCGCGAGTGATGGCCAGGGCGTCCTGTTCCAGGTGGAGGGCTTCCTCGTACCAGCCGAGGTCGCAGTACACGGCGGCCAGGTTGCACATGCGCAGGGCGGTGTCCGGGTGGGCGTCACCGTGCTCGGCGCTGGTCAGCAGCAGGGCGTCCTCCGCCAGTGCGGCGGCCTCCCGGCGCCGGCCCAGTCCGTGCAGGGTGCTCGCCAGGTTGCCGAGGGGTCCCGCGGTGGCCGGGTGACCGCGACCGTGCACGGCCTCCGCGATCTCCAGCGCCGTGCGCTGGAGCGGCTCGGCCTCCGCGTACCGGCCTGCCGCGTGGAGGGTCGCCGCGTAGTTGCCCAGATGGATCCCCGTGGTGTGATGCCGTGAGCCGTGGGTTCTCTCGGCGATCAGCCAGGCGCGTTCCTGGAGCCGCAGGGCCGGTTCCGGATGGCCGCTTGCGCTCAGGTAGCCGCCTGTCCGGCTCAGCAGCGTCGCAAGGCACGGGTGCGGGTTGCGGTCGTCCAGGTGGGAGGCCACGGCCTGGACGTGTGGCTCCAGCTGCTTCCAGCGCGGCCAGTCCGTCACCTCTGCCGGGTCACCGGCCGGTGCCGACCGTTCGAGCCAGGTGAGGGCGGTGTGGCACGGGTGCTCCGCCGCACCGGCCGGCGGGCGCGTCGGCACCGTCGTGGTGCGCAGCACCGCCTGGAGCAGCCGGTGCACGGAGACGTCCGCGGTGGTGAGGGTGATCAGGCTGTAGGCGGCCAGGACGCCCAGGGCCCGGTCGACGCGCAGCGGGGTGGGCAGCGCGTCGGCCAGTACGTCCCGGGGCAGGGGCACCGGTGCGCAGTACGCCAGCACGCTCAGCAGTTCCACGACGTCCGGGCTGGTCTCCCGCAGGGTGTCGAGGGTGACGTGCCACAGACGGGCGATGGTGCGCTGCTGTGCGTCGCCCGGGACCGGTTCCGCCAGCATGGTCGCCGGATCACCGCGCAGGTAGGAGAGATAGGCAGCGGGCTCGATCTGCGTCTGCGCCAGGTAGGCGCCGGCCTGCTGGAGTGCCAGGGGCAGTCCGCCCAGTGCGTCGGCGAGTCGGGTCAGCTCCTTCGTCGCCTCGCCCGCCGGGATCTCCGCCACTTCCCGGAGCACGGTCACGGCCTGGTCCGGCGGGAGGGTGCCGAGGCGCAGGAAGGTGCCGTGCCGCTGCCAGGCCAGGTCGCGCCGGGTGGTGATCACGACCTGCCCGGTCATCAGGCTGCCGAGGAAGGGGCGCAGGTCGGCCGGGTCCTCGGCGTTGTCGAAGACGATCAGCCACCCGGTGCGGCCCTGCAGCCAGGCCACCGCCCGTGCGGCCGCGTCCGGGTCCGTCGGTGTGCTCCCGGTATCCGGCTCCAGCGCCCTGGCCAGTGCGGCCAGTCCGGCCCTGATCTGGTCGGGGCTCTCCGCGTCGACCCACCAGACCGGCCCCCGCCCGGCCGTCAGATGGCGTCGGGCGTGCCGCAGCACCAGGGTCGACTTGCCCACTCCGCCCATGCCCAGCACCGTCACGGCCGTCAGCCCGCTGCCGGTCGACGGAAGTTTCCGGAGCAGTTGCATCTCCTCCGTGCGCCCCAGGAACACCCCGCTGTCCAGGTCCCGCAGATTGTGGAGGGAGGTCGTCCGGTCCCCGGTGGACGGCTGCTCGCCGTCGCCGCTGCCACCGTGCCCGGCGCGCCACAGCGCGACGGCCCGGTGCCGGGTGGCCCACACGTCCGGGCTGAGCAGGTGACGGTCCGCCGGGGCGATGTCGGTCCCGGCCTCGGCGAGGGCCGCGCCCAGCACCTCGATCAGCCTGAGGAACGCATGCTCCTGCTTGGGGAAGCGGTTGCCCCTGAACCATTCGCCGACGGTGGTCGGTGTCAGTCGCGCCGACCGTGCCAGGGAGCGCAGGGACCGCCGGGCGGACAGGTGGTCGTCGAAGAGCTTTCCCAGCAGGCCCAGATCACGGAAGAACTCCTCCTCCACGGCATCGCGACGTCCGACCGACATGCCCCCGCCCCCGTCCGGTGTCCAGCTGTCCAGAACCCCCTGCTGGACGTGGCTCGCAGCCTAGGCACCGAACAGCCCCTTCATGACGGGAACCGTCCAAGTCGTCACGGACCGTTGCTGGACACCCTCGCCGGCGCGGACCGTAGGGCCTCGCACAGGCCACGGACACCCACAGGGGGAAGCGATGACGACGACGGCCATCTGGCGCGACATCCTCGACGGAGCCACCGGCTGGCTCGGCCGGGCCGGCACCGTGGGACTGGTGGTGTTCCTGCTCCTGTACGTCGGTGTGGTGCTGCCGGCGGTCTGGTCGGCCCGGCCGTACCGCCGTACCGCTGCCCGGCAGGTCCTGACCGCCCTGCTGAACGCCCTGCAGGCACTGGTGCGCGGGACCCGCCCGCGGTGACAACGGCCCGGACGGCAGCCGCAGTTGCCGGTCGCATAGTCCGACGGCCCGGGTAACCGGCCCGTGACGAGGCGGACGCAAAAAGTCACCGCACGACCCTCGTGGCGGGCTTGTGTCGTACTCCACACTGGGGGCGGTGCCCGAGCCTCGGAGCGCACGCTGCCGCACACCTTCAGCAGCGATCATCCTGGAGGTCGCCCCCGTGCAGACCCAGACCCTCACCCAGACCGTCAGCAGCACCAGCGCCACCAGCACCACCGCGGACGAGCCGGACGCGGAGACGGACGTCCTCATGGCCGTGCCCCCGCAGAGCCGTGCGGCCCTGCATCCCGAGGCGGAGCCGCCCGCCGACGCGCTCGTGGACGAACCCGGGGAACCCGTCGAGGTGCCGGTCGCCGCCCGGGCCGAGTCCGGCGGCCCCTCCGCGGACCTGTTCCGCCAGTACCTGCGCGAGATCGGCCGTATCCCGCTGCTCACCGCGGCCGAGGAGGTGGAACTCGCCCGCCGGGTGGAGGCCGGCCTGTTCGCGGAGGAGAAGCTGGGCAGCACCCCCGACCTGGACAGCGAACTGGCCCTCGACCTGGACCGGCTCGTCGTCATGGGCCGCGTCGCCAAGCGCCGACTCATCGAGGCCAACCTGCGGCTCGTCGTCTCCGTGGCCAAACGGTACGTCGGCCGCGGGCTGACCATGCTCGACCTGGTCCAGGAGGGCAACCTCGGGCTCATCCGGGCCGTGGAGAAGTTCGACTACGCGCGCGGCTACAAGTTCTCCACCTACGCCACCTGGTGGATCCGGCAGGCCATGAGCCGGGCGCTGGCCGACCAGGCCCGCACCATCCGGGTCCCCGTCCACGTCGTGGAGCTGATCAACCGGGTCGTCCGCGTCCAGCGCCGGATGCTCCAGGAGCGCGGCTACGAGCCGACCGCCGAGGAGGTCGGCGCCCACCTGGACCTGCCGCCCGAGCGGGTCGGCGAGGTGCTGCGCCTGGCCCAGGAACCGGTGTCGCTGCACGCCCCGGTCGGCGAGGAGGACGACGTCGCCCTCGGCGACCTCATCGAGGACGGCGACGCCGCGAGCCCCGTGGAGTCGGCCGCGTTCCTGCTGCTGCGCGAGCACCTGGAAGCGGTGCTGTCCACGCTGGGGGAGCGCGAGCGCAGGGTCGTCCAGCTCCGGTACGGCCTGGTCGACGGCCGCCCGCGCACGCTGGAGGAGATCGGCCGCATCTTCGGCGTGACACGGGAGCGGATACGGCAGATCGAGTCCAAGACCCTCAACAAGCTCCGCGACCACGCGTTCGCGGACCAGCTGAGGGGCTACCTGGACTGACGGCGCCTGCCGTACGGACACGACCCCACCCGCGGCCCGGGGCAGGCCGCTCGGGTGGGGTCTTCGTCGGTCCCGCGAAAAAAGCGAAGAGACGAACAGGGCGGTGGCGCGCGTCACATAATCAAATACAGGCGCTATGTCTGAAAACGAACGGTAATTCGAGGGGGGCTCGTTTATGGCGTCAAGCGCCACGCGCAGTGCGTCGTTCCCGAGATCGGGGAAGAATCCCTGGCCTGCCGCCAGCCTGCTGGGCGAACTGCCGGCACCGACGCGCGACCACCTGGTCGCTCTGGGGCGACGGACGCACTTCCTCGGCGGCGAGCGGCTGCTGCGGGAAGGTGAATCGGGCTCGCACGTGTTCCTGCTGCTGAGCGGCTGGTTCAAGGTGCTGTCCATGACGGAGGACAACCGTGAGGCGCTGCTCGCGGTCCGGGCCGGCGGCGACATCGTCGGCGAGCTGGCCTGCTTCGACGCACAGCCTCGCGTCGCCACGGTCGTGGCGTCCGGCGCGGGCCTCGCCAACCGGATCAGCAGCCGGGACTTCCTCGCCTTCCTGGCGCTCCACGACGACGCCGCGCAGGCCGTGATGCGTGCCGTGGCCGGAAAGCTCCGCTGGGCCACCCGGCGGCGTCAGGAGTTCGGCGGCTGCGCGGTGGCGACCCGCGTGGCCCGGGTCCTGGGGGAACTCGCCCGCGTCTACGGCCAGGTCGGCGAGGCCGGTGTCGCGATCGGGGTGGCGTTGACCCAACCGGAGCTCGCGGAGCTGGTCGGGGCCTCGGAACCGAGTGTGCACCGGGTGTTACGGTCGCTGCGCGAACAGGCGGTCATAGAAACGGGCTACCGGCGGATCCTGGTACGGGACGTCTCCGAGCTCAGCCGGATCGCCGGGACCGCCTGGGGCCCGCCGCTCACCGCGTCGTCCCTGCAAGGACCAGCCAGCACGCCGCCGTCAGAACCATCGCCGAGACCCAGATGACGGCGCGGGCCGCGTACCGGTTCTTCAGTTCGGCGATCCGGGCCAGGGCGCCGGCCGTCGCCCACACCTCGGTCACCGGCGGCCCGGGGGACGCCCCGCCGCCCGCGGCAGCGTCCAGCGAGAACCGGTTGGACGCGGCCAGTCGGGCCCTGCGCGGACGGATCACCTGCACCAGCAGATAGCCCGAGACGGTGAAGGCGAGCACGTAGGCGAGCGTGGCGAGCCAGAACAGCACCGCCGACGGCGTCGTCGGTGCCGGAGCGCCGACCTGCCCGACCCGGGAGGCTACGACGGCGGCGAGACCGACATGCACCGTGACCAGCGTGCCGGCCTTGGCGTCGGCCTGCTGCGTGACCAGCTGAAAGGACGTCAGCGCGGCGACCGCCGCCGTCATCTCCTGTGCCGCCCGCTCGTGTTCCGTCATCGTTCAGTGCCCACCGTGGTGGAAGGGGTGGACGTGGTGGTGGCCCGCGTCATGCGGGTGGAACGGGTCGGCCTGCGGGTCGGCGGGGCCCGGCTGGTGGGGGTCGCCGTGATGGGGATCGGGGTGGTACGGGTCCGGCCCGTGTCCGTCGTCCGGGCCGTGCGGGTCGGCGTGGTGCGGGTCCGCCCGGTGCCCGTGCCCGTGCTGCCCGTCCCCCGGGTGCGGCCCCCCGTGACGCTCGTCGTCCGGGCCGTCGAAGTCGGCGTCGCCCGCCGCGGTCGCCGTGGACGTTCCCGGTCCTGCACCGTGGCCCCCGGGCAGTACCCACTCACGCAGCGTCCTGCTGTGCGAGACCACGGTCGCCGCGGCATGCGCCGCGCCCAGCGCCGGGACGACGAACTCCCGCATGGCGGTACGACCCGGGGAGTGGCCCCAGATCACCGGCTCCGCCCGCAGGTCCCTGGCCGGGGCCGACCTGGGCACGTGCAGCCAGGCACTCGAGACGAAGTCCTTTTCCCGGAGAACCACGTCGACACGGCGGAAGTCGCCGGCGGACAGCCCGTGTGCCTGGGGGAGGACCGCGTCCCGGTAGATGCCGTCCGAGACGGCGAGTGCCAGGTCGCTGCCGGGGTCGGCCTCCAGCGCGCGACGCACCTCGGCGGAGTCGATCAGCCGGTTGACCAGCACCACGCAGTCGCCCACGTAGCCCCGGTCGGCCCGGGAGACCGCACCCTGGCCGAGACCGGCCCGCATCCGCAGCCGGCCGAAGCGCCCGGGCGCGCGGTTCGCCTGGTAGAGGCCGTCGCGCAGCCCGAGGACCAGTGCCGGGACGGCGCGTACGACGTCGATCCCCGTCGGGAAGACGACCAACTGGCCGTCGCCCTGGAGCTGCTGCTGCGCACGGACCCGCAGCACGCGGGCCCGGCGCAGAGCATGCTCGACCACGAGCCGGAGCCGGTACTGGGCGTCCTCCTGCTCGGCGTAGGTGTGGCGGCTGTAGTGGCGGAGGTCCACGGCCAGACACAGCCGTCTGCGGTAACGGGCCATCACATCCGCTCCAGGTCCTTCACCACGTCGTCGAGGTCCTCGCCGGTGCGGCGCAACAGCTCTTCCGACTGCTTGAGTTCGCCGCGGCGCTGCTCGACGGCTTCCGCGCCCCGTTCCCGGGTCTCCCGAGCAGCGGCCACGCTGCGGTTCAGTTCCTCGACGCGGGAGGACAGCCCGCTGGTGACGGCCTCCACGAGGGGCTGCATGGTCGTGTCGGCGAAGGCCTTGGCGGCCGCCCGGGCCTGCTTGGGGGCCTCCAGCCTGATCTGGGTGGCCATCTCCCGGCCGACGGCCTCCCGCATGCTGGCTTCCAGCCGGCTGCCCGCCACGTTGCCCTGGGCGATGGTCTGGACGACCAGGGCGGTGATCAGGGTCGGCAGTCCGAACGGGGTGAACAGCCAGACCACGGCGATGGCCATGGTCGGCAACAGCGTCCGCAGCGCCTCCTTGACACCGAACTGCGCGCCGATCATGCCGCCGGCCACCCCGCCGAGGACGAAGCCGCCCACACCGGCCAGGAATCGGGCGAGCGGTGGCTCCTGCTGGCGCTCACCGGCCGCGGCGGCGTTGGTCACACCGGTGAGATCGACCCGCAGCTGGTCGAGGCGGGCCTCGAAGGAGCCCAGTTCGGCGTTCATCCGCTCGGCCAGCTTCTCCAGGTCCTGGGTGATCACCGGCTCCAGCGAGCCGGACACCCACTGGGCCACCTTCTCCTCGATCCTCTTGGCGGTGCCGGCGGCGATCTCCCCGGCGACCTGCTCGGCGCGCTCCTTGAGTTTCACGGGGTTCATGCCGAGCTTGGTGGTGAGGGTGAGGTCGGCGGCGACGACCGGGGCCTCGTCCGCGACCGCCGTCAGGAAACCACCCAGCAGGGTCTCCACCCGGTCCTGGAGCATCCGGGTCTGGTTGTCGAGGTCCATGGTGATCTGCCGGGCCTGGGCCTGGAGGGCACGCAGCGGCTGCTGGGCCTCCTCCCAGCGGCGCTCCAGGTCCCCGGTCCGCGAGTCCAGCATCGCGAGCTCGTACGGGATGTTCCGGCCCAGTTCGCGCGTGAGGCCGCGCAGGGCACGGGCAGGCGCGAGGACCTTGGCCTTGTGCCGTTCGGTGGCGAGATAGCGTTCGAGCGCGGTCTCCAGGGCGGCCACACCCGAGGACCGGAAGGCGGCGGCGTCCTCGGCGATCCTGGCGCGCAGCGCCGTCTTGCCGTCCACGAAGAAGAAGCGGCCCGCGTCGCGCTCCTCGCCGCGCAGATCGGTGATGCGGTGGCGGGCGGAGGCCATCACCTCGTCGCGCTCGTGGTCGTCGATGGCGTCGAAGTAGGTGAAGACGAAGAACGGGTCGTGGGCGTCCAGATAGGACTCCAGGAACCCCGTCTCGCCGCTGCTCATCGGGGCGATGGCGTGCTGGAGGAAGATCACCGCGTCGGCCTTGCGGAGGTAACCGAGGGTGATCTCGTCACGGCTCACGTGGTCGTTGAGGCCGGGCGAGTCGACCAGCACCACGTTGTTGCGGCACAGCTCCAGCGGCCAGATCACCTCCGCCTTGACGTAGGGGTTGCGCTGGTCGTGTTTCTTGTTGTCGACGGTGATCAGGTCGATGAGCCGCTCGGGGGCGACCGACTCCGGGGCGACGGCGCCCTCCCGCCACAACCGGGCGGCCGGGGAGTCACCGAACCTGACCTCGGTGATGACCGCGGTGGCGGGCACCGCCTTGACCGGCAGCACCTGCGCGCCCAGCAGGGCGTTGACGAAGGTGGACTTGCCGCGCTTGAAGTCGCCGACCACCATCACGTAGAAGGCGTCGGTGTCCATCCGCTCCAGGATGGAGGACACCACACTCTCCGCTCCGGTGTTGCCTATCTGTTCGGCGAGCTTGGCGAGTTGGTGGCAGACGCCGGTCAGCCGCAGCCGCTGGGCCGCCGCGGCGGCGTACCCGCCTTCTTCCGTGCTCATGGTCCCGTCCGTCCTCTCTGTCGGATCTGCAGCTGTGAGGTGCCCGGCCTGCGGGTCAGGCCCGGAGCCCGGCCCGGATGCGTGCGGCCAGGGCAGCGGCCGAACGGGCCAGGGACTCCCAGTCCTCGTCGTTCTCGGGATCCGCCACCGTCCGCCGGACGTCGTGCCAGGCGAGGTGCGACTGCCGGAGCTGCTCGAACACGTCCGCGTAGACCTCGGAGAGCATCTCGACCGCCCGCCGCTGGAAGCCCGTCGTGGCCTCGTCGACGACCCGGACGAGCAGCGCGTCCACCTCGCTGCGCTGGGCCTCGGTGGCGGCCCTGATGGACGCCTCCGCGAGCAGCCCGCCAAGCAGACTGAAACCGGCGCCGTAGATCATCGGCAGCGGTGCCTGGCGGGCCGCCGCTATCAGGTAGCCGACGATGGCCCCGCCCTGCGCGCCCAGCCGGGTGGCCAGCCGGACCCCGGAGAGGTCGGAGACCTCGCCGGAGATCTCCGGCTCGACCGACAGCTTCAGCGCGCCCGCGGCCGGGATCCAGCTCGGCCGGGTCCCGGCGAGCCGGCCGGTCACCTCCGCGTCCAGCCAGCCGCTGTCGGCGGTGAGGGCGGGCAGCAGCACGGTGCGCTCGGACTCCTTCGCTAGGACGGACAGTTCGTGGCGGAGCCGGAACGGCAGATCACGCTCCCACCAGCCGCGCGGGTCGGAGGCCCGATCCAGTTCCCAGCGCAGCCGTTCGATCAGCCCGTCGCGTTTGCCCTGGACGTACTCCCGCAGCCGGGTCACGAGGGTGAGCTGCCGTGCGGTCAGGTCGATGTCGAGTTGCTCCCACTGCCGCTCCTCGTCCTCGAGCGCCGCCTGTGCCCTCTTGGCCTCTTCCGCGGCCTCCTCCGCGCAGAGCCGGTCCGCCGCCATGGCCCGGCTCGCGAGCGCGGTCATTGCGTCGCAGTGGTCCGCGACCTGGGCGGCGATCCGCCGGTCACGCCACAGGGCGCGCCCGTCCCGCCGGGCGAATCCCGCCGCCAGCTCGTGCAGCGCGGCCACTTCGGCCGCACCCGCGCCGGGTGCCGGGGCGGGCAGCACGCTCACGTCCGAAAGGCCGGACAGCCGTCGCCCGAGGTCCTCCAGGGTCTCGGACCGGTCCTCGGCGTCGAGCAGGTCCAGCATCGTGACGACGACGGCGACGAACGGAACGTGCCGGCGCAGCACCTCCTCCTCCAGCAGGTCGCGTTCCGTCATGCCCAGCGGGGACAGCGCGGAGACGACGAACAGGACGGCGTCGCATCCGGCGGCGATCCGGCGCACCTGCTCCAGCTGCTCGTCGTTGCCGAAGTTGACTCCGGGGGTGTCCACCAGTTCGGCGTCCAGCCCGTCCAGCCAGTCGTCGGCCACGGTGAGGGTCACGGAGGGCTCCGCGGCGCTCACGGTCGTCCCGGAGCCTTCGTCGGGGACGGCACCGGTCAGGCCGTCCCACACGCCGTCGGCGTCGAGCCGGCGTACCTCGCGCCGGCCGTTCGGCCAGCGGACGGTCAGCACCTCGTCCTTCGCCGCACGGACCACCACCGGCACCCGGGTCACCGGCAACGAGCCGGTCGGCAGCAGGTTCCGGCCGAGTAACCGGTTGACCAGGGTGGACTTGCCGCGGTTGAACTCGCCCAGTACGGCGATCCGGAACAGCCGCCGGCCCCGCCCGTCGGACAGCGCTTCGAGGTCCGCACCGATCCGGTCCAGCCCGTGGCGCGCCGCCAGTTCGCGGGCCTCCCGCAGCCAGCCGGGCGCGGCGCCGGCCTCGGCGAGGTGCGGGGCGGGGACGGGAGGCGGGTCCGCGGCGGACACGGGGGCGACAGCGTCGGCGGACGGGGTGTCCGCGGCGGAGGGCGCAGGGGGCGGCGGCGGGGTGGGAGTGGGCGGCGGCTGGGGATCGGCCTGCATGTCCATGGCTTACGACTCCTCGGATGTGTGCACGGTGCCTGGAGTGCCGCGGCGCAGGGCGGCGACCTGCTCACGCCGGTGCCGGGCTGCGGCCGCGGTCCGTTCGGCGACGGCGACGGCGTCGGCCAGCGCGGCTCGCTGGCGTTCGTCGGCCAGGGTGAGCCGGGCGATCTCGTCGCCGAACGCGGTCTCGTACCTCTGCCGGAGCGCCACGGCACTGTCGCCGACGCCCTGGACGATGCGCTGAAGCAGGACGGAGCGCTGGATACCGATCTCGCTGTACGCGGCCGAGATGATCGGCCGGGTCTTCAGCAGGAACTGTGTCCGTGCCGTGTCCCGTCCGCGTTTGCCCACGACGGCCCCGAGCGCGCCGCCGATGACGGTGCCGATGCCCGGGGCGATCATGGTGCCGATGAAGGCTCCGGCCGCCGCACCGCCACCGGTGCGCCAGTTGTCGACGGAGGTCAGTTCGGCACCGACCGCGATCAGTGCCTGATCGACGCCGGACAGATCCAGATCGGGCAGTTCCAGGTCCGGCACGGGGACCACCAGGGCGGCGGGCGTCTCGCCGGTCAGCCCGGCGAGCGCGCCGTACTGCGCCGAGAAGTCCCGGGCGAGCTCGTCGGCTTCGGCGGCCAGCAGGTCACGGGCCCGCCCGGCCGCGGCCCGGGCCGTCCGCTCGGCCTCCTGCCTCAGGTGGAGACGGACGACACGGGAGACCTCGGCGGCCGCCTGACCGATGTCGTCGATCTTGTCACCGGCGACCGCGGCGACCACCTTCTCGTCCAGCCTGGACGGTCCCGTCCGATCCGCGGCGCATGTCGCGGTGTACGCCGTCCCGACGGTCACCTTGTCGCGGACGCGCCGGGCCCAGGAGTCCAGGAACCCCGGGAAGTCCGGCAGCGACAGGGCGGCCAGTCGGCGTTCCGCACGGCGGTACTCGGCGCGCTGGGCGTCGGCGGTCTCCTCCACGGCCGCCAGCAGCCGGGAGAGCAGGGTCAGCACGGTGGCCGCGACGGCCGACTTCCGTCGCTCCGCCGCGAGCCGCAGGATCCGCTGCTCCACGGTACGGAACCCGGCCAGATGACTCCGGTGGCCGGGCGCCGCCCGCATCCCGCCGTCCGGCCCGCCGATCTCCTCCAGCACCCTTCCCGGAGCGCAGGGCAGCAGCAGCGGGTCGGCGATGCCCATCGCCCGGAGCCGGTCCCCGATGAATTCGGTGGTCTCGGCCCGTTCGTCCTCGTCGATGAGATCGATCTTGGTGACCACGAAGACGCACCGGTCGTGATGGTGCCGCAGCGGCCCGGTGAGGAAGTCCGCCAGGGTCATCGACATGGCCGCGACGGCGGGCACGACCACCACCGCGAGGTCGGCCAGCTGCACGGCCGACTCGGCCTGCTCCCGGTGTCCCGGGTCGGTCACGCTGAAACCGGGGGTGTCCAGTACGGCCACGCCGTCGCCCAGCAGCCGGACCGGGGAGCGCACCTCCAGGTCGCGTACCCGGAGCGCCAGGTCGGTGGTGAGCACCTGGTCCAACGCGGCTTCCAGGCTGTCCGCGGACGGTGTGCGCGGGCTGCCGGCCCATGCGCCGAAGGCCGCCGACGGCCAGCTGAGATCGGTCTCGTCGGCGGTCCGCAGACGCAGGCCCTCGGTGCCGTCGTGATACCGCAGCACCGTGGTGACCGTGGTGGTCACCCGGGCCGACGACGGCAGCAGTCGCCGTCGCAGGAAGGCGTTGAGCAGCGTGCTCTTGCCGCTCGACGCCTCGCCGAAGACGGCGACGCGCAGTTCCGGATCGTCGGCACGCGTCCGCACCGTCCGCAGATCGGACCACAGCGCGTCGCGACGCCCAGCCGGCAGGTCGAGTCGCCCCAGGACGTCACGGACCCAGTTCAGGTGTTCGCCGACGACGGGTGCCCATGCCCCGGCCCCCTCGTCGGCCACAGGTTTCCTCCCCACGCCGGCAGCCTAGGGACGCCCCGGGTGGCCGATTCCCGTCAGACGACGGGATCGCGGCAAGAAGGTGTTCGGCCACCCTTCCGGACAGACGGCAGAGGCTCCGCCCTTCGGCCGGGAAGGGCGGAGCCTCGGTGTTCGTCCTGCCGGTCAGTCCACTTCGGCCACGGCCTGTGCGAACTGCGCCTTGTACAGCCGGGCGTACGCCCCGTCCGCCGCCAACAGCTCGGCGTGCGCGCCCTGTTCCACGATGGAGCCGTTCTCCATCACGAGGATGGTGTCGGCGTCGCGGATGGTCGACAGCCGGTGCGCGATCACGAACGACGTGCGGCCCGCCGCCAGTTTGGCCATCGCCTTCTGGATCAGCACCTCGGTGCGGGTGTCGACCGAGCTCGTCGCCTCGTCCAGCACCAGGATCACCGGGTCGGACAGGAACGCCCGCGCGATGGTGATCAGCTGCTTCTCGCCGGCGCTGACGCCCGTGCCCTCGTCGTCGATCACGGTGTCGTACCCGTCGGGCAGCGTACGGATGAAGCGGTCCGCGTGCGCCGCCCGCGCCGCCTCCTCGATCTCGCCGCGCGTGACCTCGCGCGAGGCGCCGTACGCGATGTTCTCCGCGATGGTGCCGCCGAACAGCCAGGTGTCCTGGAGCACCATGCCGATCCCGGAACGGAGTTCGTCCCGGGTCATGCCGCGGATGTCGACCCCGTCGAGGGTGATCCGGCCGCCCGACACGTCGTAGAACCGCATCAGCAGGTTGACCAGCGTGGTCTTGCCCGCGCCGGTCGGACCGACGATCGCCACCGTGTGTCCCGGCTCCACCGTGAGCGACAGGTCCTCGATCAGCGGCTTCTCCGGGTCGTACCGGAACGACACGTGCTCCAGCCGCACCCGGCCGCGCAGCTCCGCCGGCCGCTCGCCCGGCACCGGATCCGCCTCCTGCTCCTCCGCGTCCAGGAGTTCGAAGATCCGCTCGGCCGAGGCGACACCGGACTGCACCAGGTTCGCCATCGACGCCACCTGGGTCAGCGGCATCGAGAACTGCCGCGAGTACTGGATGAAGGCCTGCACGTCACCGATGGACAGCGCGCCCGACGCGACCCGCAGCCCGCCGACGACCGCCACCAGCACATAGTTCAGGTTCGACACGAACATCATCAGCGGCTGCATGACACCGCTGTTGAACTGCGCCCTGAACCCGGCCTCGTACAGCGCCTCGTTCTGCTCGGCGAACTGCTGCGCCGACTCCTGCTGCCGCCCGAACACCTTCACCAGGGTGTGCCCGGTGTACATCTCCTCGATGTGCGCGTTCAGCTGGCCGGTGGAGCGCCACTGCTGCACGAAGTGCGGCTGCGACCGCTTGCCGACCCGGGTGGCCACCACGAACGACAGCGGTACGGTCACGAGCGCGACCAGCGCCAGCAGCCAGGACACCCAGAACATCATCGCCAGCACGCCGACGATGGTCAGCACCGAGTTGATCAGCTGGCCCATCGACTGCTGGAGCGTCTGCCCGATGTTGTCGATGTCGTTCGTCGCCCGGGACAGCACCTCACCGCGCTGGCGCTTGTCGAAGTACGACAGCGGCAGCCGCGACAGCTTGGTCTGCACGTCCTCCCGCAGCCGGTACATCGTGCGGTTCACGGCCCGGTTCACCAGCCGGGTCGCGATCGCCATCAGGAGACCGGCGACCAGGAACGTGCCGAGCGCGAGCAGCAGGACGCCGCCGACGGCGTCGAAGTCGATGCCCTTGCCGGGCGTGAAGTCGGTGCCCCCCAGCATGTCCGCGACCCGGCCCTGGCCGCGCTCGCGCATCGAGTCGAGCACCTGCTGCTTGGTGGCGCCGGCCGGCATCTGCCGCCCGATGATCCCGGCGAACACCAGGTCGGTGGCCCGGCCGAGGATCTTCGGGCCGACCACGTTGAGGCCCACGCTGACGACCACGCAGAGCAGCAGGCCGTAGATCGTGAGCCGTTCCGGTTTGAACTGGGCGACGAGCCGTTTGCCCGAGCCCTTGAAGTCCATCGAGCGCTGGTCGGGGCCGCCCCCGGCCATCATGCGTCCCATGGGCCCGGCCATCAGGCGGCCTCCGCTTCCGTCAGCTGGGAGAGCACGATCTCCCGGTAGGTCTCGTTGGACGCCATCAGCTCGGCGTGCCGGCCGGAGCCGACCACCCGGCCCTCGTCCAGCACGATGATCCGGTCCGCGTCCCGGATGGTGGCCACCCGCTGGGCGACGATGACGACGGTCGCCTCGGCGGTCTCCCGGCCGAGCGCGGCGCGCAGGGCCGCGTCGGTGGCGTAGTCGAGCGCGGAGAAGGAGTCGTCGAAGAGGTAGATCTCCGGGCCCTGCACCAGGGTGCGGGCGATGGCGAGCCGCTGCCGCTGACCGCCGGAGACGTTGGTGCCGCCCTGCGCGATCGGCGCGTCCAGGCCGCCCTCCAGCCTGCTCACGAAGTCCTTGGCCTGCGCCACCTCCAGCGCGTGCCACAGCTCATCGTCGGTGGCGTCCGGGTTGCCGTAGCGCAGGTTGGTGGCGACGGTGCCGGCGAACAGGTACGGCTTCTGCGGCACCAGGCCCACCGTGCCGGCCAGCAGCACCGGGTCGACCTCGCGGACGTCCACGCCGTTCACCAGGACCTCGCCCTCGGTGGCGTCGAACAGCCGGGGGACGAGTCCGAGCAGCGTGGACTTGCCGCTGCCGGTGGAACCGATCACGGCCGTGGTCTCGCCCGGCCGGGCCACCAGGTCGATGGACTTCAGCACCGGCTCCTCGGCACCCGGGTAGCGGAAGCCCGCGCCCCGGATCTCCAGGTGCCCGTGCGCGCGCAGCTCGGTGACGGGGGCCGTGGGCGGTACGACGCTCGAATCGGTGTCCATGACCTCCTGGATGCGCTCGGCGCACACCTCCGCGCGCGGCACCATCATGAACATGAAGGTGGCCATCATCACGGACATGACGATCTGCATCAGGTAGGCGAGGAACGCGGTGAGGTCGCCGATGGCCATCTGGCCGCTGTCGATCCGGTGGGCGCCGAACCACACCACCGCGATGGACGACAGGTTCACCACCGTCATGACGATCGGGAACATCAGGGCGAGCATCCGGCCGGTGGCCAGCTGCATCTCGGTCAGTTCGGCGTTGGCCCTCCCGAACCGGCCCTGCTCGTACTCGTCCCGGACGAAGGCGCGGATCACCCGGTTGCCGGTGATCTGCTCGCGCAGCACCCGGTTCACCGTGTCCAGCCGCACCTGCATCGACCGGAACAGCGGCCGCAGCCGGCGCACGATCAGCGTGACGGAGATGCCGAGCACCGGCACGACCGCGACCAGCACCCCCGACAGCGGCACGTCCAGACCGAGCGCCAGCACGATCCCGCCGACGCACATGATGGGCGCCGACACCATCAGGGTGAACGTCATCAGGGCCAGCATCTGGACCTGCTGCACGTCGTTCGTCGTACGGGTGATGAGGGAGGGCGCCCCGAAGTGACCCACCTCACGCGCGGAGAAGGACTGCACCCGGTCGAAGACGGCCCCCCGCACGTCCCGGCCGAGCGCGGAGGCGGTCCGGGCGCCGTAGTACACGGCGCCGATGTTGCACACCACCTGGGCCAGCGAGATGCCGATCATCAGGGCGCCGAAGGTGAGGATGTAACCCGTGTCGCCCTTCACGACACCGTTGTCGATGATGTCCGCGTTCAGAGTGGGCAGGTAGAGGGTGGCGCAGGTCTGCAGGAACTGCAGCAGCACCAGGATCGCTATGGGTTTCTTGTAGGGCCTGAGATAGGTCCGCAGAAGTCGTATGAGCACGCTACGTCTCTCGGAGTCGGCGACAGGGGCTGGTCGGTTGCCCTTGGCCCCTATCGTCGTTCACTCCACCGGCGTTACCTCAACTGATTAACCCCACCGGGTTCAGGGGCGGAACGCCCCCGGATGGGTCTGCTCGCGCACCGCGGTGAACTGCTGCCGCACCGCCTGTCCCACGGCCAGCTCCTCACCCGGGTCCAGTACCTGCGCCGCCGCGCCCTGCCAGGCGGGCGGGTTCCGCGGGTCGAGTGTGCCCTGCGACACACCGAGCGCCCAGGCCGCCTGCCGGGCCGCGCCGATCGCCGTGTAGTCCGCGGGCTGCGGTACGACGACCTGCGCGCCGAACAGCGAGGGCGCCGAGGCCTGCACGGCGGGCAGCTCGGCGGCCGGCCCGAGCAGGAAGATCCGGCGCACCTCCACGCCCCGCCCGCGCAGCACGTCCAGCGCGTCGGCGAGCCCGCACAGCATGCCTTCGAACGCGGCCCGCGCCAGGTGCTCGGGCTTCATCGACTCCCGCCGCAGTCCGGCGAGGGTCCCCGCGGTGTGCGGCAGGTTCGGCGTCCGCTCGCCCTCCAGATAGGGCAGCAGCACCAGCCCGTGCGCCCCCGGCGTGGACTTCATCGCCAGGTCCGACAGGCTCTCCAGGTCGGGGAGCCCGAGCAGCTCGGCGGTGCCGCGCAGGGCGCGTACGGCGTTCAGGGTGGTGACGACCGGCAGGTGCATGCCGGTGGCGTCGGCGAGCGAGGTGATCATCCCGGACTGGTCGGCGAGCGCCTCCGGGTGCACGGCCATCACGGACCCGGACGCGCCGAGGGACACCACCGCGTCCCCGAGCCCGATCCCGAGCCCGAACGCGGCGGCCATGGTCTCCCCGGTGCCGGCGGAGATCAGCAGGCCCTCCGGGGTCGTACCGGCCGCGTCCGACGGGCCGATCACCTCCGGGAGCATCGCCTGGTGGCCGAGCGCCAGCTCGACCAGGTCGGGCCGGTAGGCGCCGGTGGCCGCCGACCAGTAGCCGGTGCCGGAGGCTCCGCCGCGGTCGGTGGTCCTGCGCACCGGCCGGCCGAGCAGCTGCCAGACCAGCCAGTCGTGGGCCTGGAGCAGGACGGCCGTGCGCAGCGCGTTCTCCGGCTCGTTCTTCGCGAGCCAGCGCAGCTTGGTGACCGGCTGGGCCGCCTGCGGAACAGAGCCGACCGCCTGGGCCCAGGCCTCCTTGCCGCCGAGCGCGTCCACGAGGTCGGCCGCCGCGACCTGGGCGCGCTTGTCGCCGCCGACCATGGCGGGGCGGACGGTGTTGCCCTGGGCGTCCAGCGGGACCACCGCGTTCTGCTGCGCCGACACCCCGATGGCCTGGACGCCCTCCAGCAGGCCGCCGCCGGCGGCCTCACCGAGCGAGAGCAGCCAGGCCTGGGGGTCGACATCGCTCGGGCGCCCCTCCACCGGGTGCGGGGCATACCCCTGCCGTATGACGGCACCGGTGTCTGCGTCGCAGACCACGATGCGCGTGAAGTCCGGTGAGCTGTCCAAGCCGGCGACTATCCCCATGCCTAGGAATTTTGCCGTATCGGAGGGGGTGACTGTGCTGCGCCGGGTGCGGGTGCGTGACCCTTACGTGTTGCTCGTGCCCCAGTCGTCCCCGCCGGTGCCGTCGACATTGCGTTCCCGCAGGGAGCGGACCCGCTGGGCGACGGACTCCGGCACCCGGTCGCCGACCTTGTCGCTGACCGTGTGGAAGGCCTTGCCGGCGTAGGTGCGGCCCTGCTGGGCGGCGGTCTCGGCGGTGTTGCGGACCGCGGGGTTCTGCGCGATCTGCCGGGCCGACTTCTTCAGCTGCTCGTAGCGCTCGCGACCGGCCCTCGTGCCGAGTACGTAACCGAGGGCCAGTCCGGCGAGGAACGTGAGCCGGTAGCGCATGGCTGCCACCCTTCCCGTGCGTAGGTCTCTGGTGCGGCGCTGGCGCCGGGGGATACCGATTGGCGGAGCACCCCCCTGCTTGCGCTAATGTATGTGTCGCAGCGAGCGCCCGCCCCCTGGCGAATACCCAGGTAGGTACGTTCGATGCAACGAGGCGATCCTCCGTAGCTCAATTGGCAGAGCAGCCGGCTGTTAACCGGCAGGTTACTGGTTCGAGTCCAGTCGGGGGAGCTTCGGTCCTCCGTAGCTCAATTGGCAGAGCAGCCGGCTGTTAACCGGCAGGTTACTGGTTCGAGTCCAGTCGGGGGAGCGCTGAACGAGGACCCCTCAGGGGTCCTTTTTCATGTCCGCGGGAACCGCAGTGCCCGCGGTGCTGTCCTCAAGGTCATGAGCAGCGCAGAAGCCGACCATCCGAGGCAGGAGATCGTATGAGCGGCTATGCTGCGGCAGACGGCGCGCACACTTGTACGCGACACGCCGCTATGGGGCGGTAGCTCAGCCGGTTAGAGCAGCGGACTCATAATCCGTCGGCCGTGGGTTCGAGTCCCACCCGCCCCACCGGACACCGCAGGCGCAGAATCGATGCGACCTGCGGGAACGGCAGCACGGCGGCCGCCACGCCGAGGCGGCCGCCGTTCGTCCGCGTAGCCGTGATCGCGCGAGTCTTGTGAACGCCCTTGGGATGTACGGGAGTTGGCACGCCGGCCGCCGGGCAGCAGTCACCGAGCGGGTCAGCGCGGCGCCTCCCGGGCAAGGGCGGAATCCGCCATCCTGTCAGCAGCCGGGCCCTGTCCGGATCCCACGCGCCGAAGTCACCGGGGACTGTGCGGCGCGGCCCTGCCGTCCTTACGGTGAGGGGGGCCGCCGAGGCCCGGCCCCGGGAAGGAGAACGGCCGCATGACACCTCCGCCTCGGGCCGCGCACGGCACGCCGGACGCCGGACCGCCCCGGCCGGCCGGCGTCGCGACCGCCGGCCCGGCCCTGCTCGACGAGGCCCGCCGGCTGGCCCCCGAGGCGATCGCCCTGCGCCGTGCCCTGCACCGCGGCCCGGAGCAGGGCCTCGACCTGCCCGCCACCCAGCGCCTCGTCCTCGACGCGCTCGACGGCCTCGGGCTCCGGATCCGTACCGGGCGCGGCCTGTCCTCCGTCACCGCGACCCTCACCGGCGCGGCCGACGGTCCGACGATCCTGCTGCGCGCCGACATGGACGCGCTGCCGGTCACCGAGGCCACCGGGCTGCCGTTCGCCTCGGGCCACCCCGGTCTGATGCACGCCTGCGGGCACGACGCCCACATGGCGATGCTGGTGGGCGCCGCGCGGCTGCTCGCCGGGCGGCGGGACGCGCTCGGCGGGCGGGTGGTGTTCATGTTCCAGCCCGGCGAGGAGGGCGAGCACGGGGCCCGGCACATGATCGAGGAGGGGGTGCTGGAGGCGTCCGGGGCCCCCGCGGACGCCGCCTTCGCGCTGCATGTGCACCCGAACCTGCCGACGGGCGCGGTGCGGCTGCGGCCCGGGCCGCAGATGGCGGCCTCCGACCGGTTCCGGGTCGTGGTCCGGGGCCGCGGCGGGCACGCCTCCGCCCCGCACACCGCCTGCGACCCGGTCCCCGTGGCCTGTGAGATCGTGCTCGCCCTGCAGACGGCGGTGACCCGGGGCGTGGCCGCCGACGACAGTGCCGTGCTGAGCGTGACCCGGCTGACCGCGGGCACCGCCACCGGCGTCATTCCGGACACCGCCGAACTGGCGGGCACCCTGCGGACGCTGGCCGAGCCGACCCGGCGGCGGCTGCACGAGGTGATCGCCCGGGTCGCCCGGGGCGTGGCCGCCGCGCACGGGGCGACGGCGGAGGCGACCGTCGAGACCGGCTATCCGGTCACCGCCAACGACGCCGACTTCACCGACTTCGTCCTGCGGACCGCCGCCGACGCGCTCGGCGCCGAGGCGGTGGACGTGCTGCCGGCTCCGTACATGACGGCGGAGGACTTCTCCTACGTGCTGCGGGCCGTGCCCGGAGCCCTGGCCTTCCTCGGCGCGTGCCCGCCGGGCCGGACACCGGACGAGACCCCGGCGCTGCACTCGTCCCGCATGGAGATCGACGAGGACGTGATCGCCACGGGCATCGCCTGCGAGGCCGCCGTGGCGCTGGCCTTCCTGGCCGGCGGCGGACCGGAGCCGGCCCGGTGACCGGCCTGGACATACGGGCCGCCCGGCCGGTGAGTTACAGCAGGAGAAGAGCCGGGCCGCGTGACACCGCCCTCCGGCCGACCCGGCCGTCGTGCTCCGCGCCGTGCCGGCCGCCGGGTCCGGCCTGGGCATGGACGGGTCAGGCCCGGCGGCCATACTTGTCGGCATGGAACGCATCGGGGGATACCTCGTCGAGCGCCGGCTCGGCGAGGGCGGCATGGGCACGGTCTATCTGGCACGGACGCGCGGCGGACGGGCCGTCGCCCTGAAGGTGGCCAAGGCCGAACTGGCCGCCGACGCCGTGTTCCGGGAGCGGTTCCGCAGCGAGGTCGAGGCGGCCCGCGCCGTCGGCGGCTTCCACACCGCGCCGGTGGTGGACGCCGACTGCGACGGCGACCCGCTCTGGCTGGCCACCGCCTACATCCCCGGCCCGACCCTCGCGGCCCGGCTCGCCGCCGAGGGCGCCATGGACGAACCGCGGCTGCGGTCCCTGGGCGCCGCCCTCGCCGAGGCGCTGGAGTCCATCCACTCCTGCGGCCTGGTGCACCGGGACCTCAAGCCCGGCAACATCATCATGGCCGACGACGGGCCCCGCGTCCTCGACTTCGGCATCGCCCGGGCCGTGGAGTCCACCCGGCTCACCGCCACCGGCACCGCCTTCGGCACCCCCGGCTTCCTCGCGCCCGAACAGGCCCTCGGCCACGATGTCACCGGCGCCGCCGACGTGTTCGCGCTCGGGGCCGTACTGGTCGCGGCGGCGGGCGGCAGCGCCTGGGGCGAGGGCACGCCGATGGGGCTGATGTACCGCTCGGTGCACGAGCCGCCCGACCTGTCCGCGGTACCCGCCGGGCTGGCGGACCTGGTCCGGGCGTGCCTGGCGAAGGAGCCCGCGGACCGGCCGACGCCGACCGCGCTGCTGGACCGGCTGACGGAACCGGCACCGCAGCCGGCCCGGCCGGCCACACCGCCGTACCCGCCGACCGTCACCGCGGCCCCGCACGTCCCGGCCGCAGCCCCGCAGGCGTTCGCGCCGCCCCCGCCGCCCGCGACCCCGCCGCAGTTGCCCGCGCAGGCCGCCGTGCCGCCGTACCACCAGCACCCCGGGCCGGCCGCCCCGCCACCGCCGCCCGGGTTCGGACCGCCCGTGCCGTTCGGCAGCCCGGAGGCCGTGCTCGCCGACGCGCAGGCCGGCGCCGTCGTCAACGCCGCCGGAGTGCTCCTCGAAGTCGCGGGTGTGAGTGCCGACTTCGGCTGGGACGAGATCGCGCACGTCGAACGCCACTGGCGCGGCAACCGCCTCACCCTGACCGTGCGGCTGTGGGACGGCGGCGTGTACTCCTGCGAGCTGAACGCCCGCCGCAAGGCCCGGCTGACCGCCTGGCTGGGCCGGCTCGACCCGGTCCTCGCCCGCTACCTGGCCCGGTAGCCGAGCCGGTCCGACGTACCGTCAGCCGCCCCGACGATCGTACGACTTGGGCCCGACCAGGCTTGAACGGCCCGGCTCCTGGGCACGGACCTCCTACCGGCGTCCAGCCGGGGGGTGTCGGCAGGAGGAGGGCGTCATGGACCGTCGGATCCGGGTACGTGTCAGCCGGCGGCCCGCGGCGCCGCGCGGGCAGGAGATCGACCGCAGGACTCCCTCCGGGCGCATCCTGCCGTACTGACCCGGCGGGCCGCGTCGGCCAGCGCCGTGCGCAGCGCCTCCGGCGGGGCCGGGCCGTCGGGCGTCGCGCTCTCCGTGACCGCCGCCGCCACCCGCCGCAGCTTGACGTTGGACCGCTGGGAGGCCTCCCGCAGGATCTCCCACGCCTGCTCCGGGCCGCACCCGTGCGCCGCCATCAGGACACCGCGGGCCTGGTCGATCACCGGACGCGAGTCCATCGCATGACGCAGCTGCTCGATCTCCAGGCGCAGCAGGTCCAGTTGCTCGGCACGCTCCCGGGCCACCGGGGACGCCGTACGGGCGGCCAGGTCCGCCGGCAGGGCGGCGCCCAGCGGGTCCGCGGGGTCGAGCCCCACCAGCTCCAGCACCCGGCGCGGCTGCCCCCGCCAGCCGGTGGCCCGCACCGGCACACCGCGCCGGAGGCCGTACGCGGCCAGCGTGTCCAGGACCGCCAGGCCCGCCGTGTCCAGGAAGGTCACCCCGGACACGTCCAGGTCCACCCGGGCGGCGCCCGCGGGCAGGGCCGCCAGCGCCCCGGTGAGGGTGTCCGTACAGCCGTGGACGAGTTCGCCGCGCGCGGTCAGGGCGACCCGGTCGCCCTCCGCGCGGCCGTCGACGGCCAAGGTGTCCAGCCGCCCGGTGTGCGCTGCACCTGCCGCTGACATCATGTCCTTCGTCCCGCTCCGCCGCTCATCGTCCGGTTCTCGCCTGCCCCCCGGGCCCGGGCGTACACCTCGGCCGGGTGGGGGGGGCGCATACTGGGGACTCATGTACCTGTGCGGCTGGGAGACGACGTGAGCGGACCCGAGCCGGCGCGACCCGTGCCGGTCGCCGCCGAGCCGATGCCCGCGGTGCCGCGGCTCGATGTGTATCCGCTGCCCGGGCGGACCGGATTCCGGGCGGCGGGCGAGGTGAGCCTGCGGACGCGCGGTGTCTGGGAGCGCGCGCTGGAGCGGGCCGTGAGCGAGGGCGAGGATGTGTACCACTTGGAGCTTTCCGCGCTGACCTTCGTCGACGTCGCGGGCGTCGGGGCGCTGGCGGACGCCGCCCGCAGCCTCGGCGGACGGCGCCGGCTGGTCCTGGACCGGCCACCGGACGCCGTACCGCGGATACTGGAGCTGTTGTGGCCCGGTCTGCCGGGGATCGAGGTGTCGGCGTGATGACCAGGACGTCCGAAACCCTGGACCACACCGACCCGTTCGTGCACCCCGCGCTGTTCTACGGCAACACCGGGGAGTACCTGGCCGGCACCGTGCCCTTCGTCCGCGCGGCGCTCGCGGCGGACGCGCCGGTCGCGGTCGCCGTTCCCGGCGAGAACCTGCGGCTGATCCAGGACGAGTTGGGGGCCGACGGCGCCGCCGTCCGCTTCCTGGACATGCGCGAGGCCGGACGCAACCCTGGCCGGATCATCCCCGGCGTGCTGCGCGCCTTCGCCGACACCCAGCCGCCCGGCCGGCGCGTCCACATCATCGGCGAGCCGGTCTGGGCGGGCCGCAGCCCGGCCGAGTACCCGGCCTGCGCGCAGCACGAGGCACTGATCAACGCGGCGTTCCGGGGCCGCGAGGTCACCATCCTGTGCCCGTACGACACCTCCCGGCTGGACGAGCGGGCGCTCGCCGACGCGTACGCCACCCACCCCGTGGTCATCCCCGCCGGCTCCGCCGCCGAACAGGCCAGTGCGGCCTACGACCCCGACGGTGTGGTGGCCCGGTACAACGAGCCGCTGCCGGCCGCCCCCGGCGCCGGCCCGGTCGTGCTCTCCGTCCCCTTCGACGAGGACTCCCTGTCCGCCGTCCGGCACCTGGCCACCGACCACGGCGCCGGACTGGGCCTCGCCGGGCTGGCTCTGGAGAACCTCGCGCTGATCACCGCCGAGCTGACCACGAACAGCGTGGTCCACGGCGGCGGCACCGGCGTCCTCACGGTGTGGTCCGACGACGGGTACGTGCTGTGCGAGGTCCGCGACAAGGGCCGCCTCACCGACCCGCTGGCCGGCCGCCGCCCCGCCTCCCGCGACCAGCGCGGCGGCCGCGGACTGCTCCTCGTCAACCTGCTGTCCGACCTGGTGCGCACCCACACCGGCCCGGAGGGTACGACGATCCGCTCCTACCTGCGCCGCTGAACCACCGCCCCAGCGGGCTCAGGCGGCGAGCGGGTTCAGGGCCAGCGGTTCGATCCGGCCCTCCAGCATGGCGCCCAGGCCCTGCGCCGCGCACACGTCGGGCCGCTCCGCGATGTGCACCGGCATCCCCGTGGCCTGCCGCAGCATCTGGTCGAACCCGGGCAGCAGCGCCGAGCCGCCGACCATCATGATCCCCCGGTCGGCGAGGTCGGCCACCAGATCGGGCGGGCAGTCGCGCAGCACCTTGCCGATGGCGTCCAGGACGGCCGTCAGCGGGGTCTGGATCGCGTCGCGCACGGCGGCGGTGTCCACGCGCACACTGCGCGCGAGCCCCGTCGCCACGTCCCGGCCGTGGATCTCCGTGGAGGCCGGGCCGTGCGGGGTGAGCCCGTTGCCGGACAGGGCCAGCTGCAGCGGCCGTACCGACTGGCTGGGCAGCATCAGGGCGTGCCGGTGCCGCAGGTGCTGCACGATCGCGTGGTCCACGGCCTCGCCGCCCACCGGGATCCGCTCGGCGGTCACGATCGAGCCCAGCGAGAGCACCGCGACCTGGGTCGCCGCCGCCCCGCACACCAGGACCATGGTGGCCTCGGGCCGCTCCACCGGCAGCCCGCACCCCACGGCGGCGGCGATCAGCGTGTCGACCAGCTCCACCCGCCGGGCCCCCAGCCCGACCAGCGTCTCTATCGTGGCGCGCTGGGCCAGCGGATCGGCGTCGTGCGGGGCACAGGCCGCCGCGCGCAGCCGCGGCCTGCGGCGCAGCGCCCGGCGCATCTTGTCGCCGAGCAGGTGGCGCAGCATCCGCTGGGCCATCTCGATGTCCACCACCGTGCCCCCGGCGATGGGCCGTACGACCCTGATGTAGTCCGGGGTGCGCCCCGTCATCTTCTCGGCGAGCTCGCCCACGGCGATGAGCCCGCCGGTACGGGTGTTCACGGCCGCGACCGAGGGCTGGTCCACGACCAGGCCGGTGCCCTTCACGTACACCCGGGTGCGGGCCGCTCCCAGGTCGACGGCGAAGTGGCAACGGCGCAACTGCTCCAGACTGACGGTCACGGCGGATCCTCCCGAGGGCGTGGGGCCTTGAGGTCCCCGCCTGATCGGCGGGCTCACTGGCATCCTGCGCGGCGCCGGGAGCGGGCGCCCGCTGTGCGCGCCCGGCCGGGGCGCCGCTGAACGGGCGTATTTCGGGCCCGCACCGGAGTGTCGCCGGGTCAACGGGAGCGGGCGGCCTCCACCAGCGGTTCGAGCGAGGAGACGGTGACCTCGCTGCCGCCCTCGCGCAGGCTCCGCCGCCCGGCCGCGCCGGGCGCGTACCCGATGAAGCGCAGACCCAGCTGCTGGGCGGCGGTGAGCTCGGCGACCGAGGAGCTGATCAGCACGGCCGAACGCGACGACGTGCCGCGTGCCCGCAGGGCCCGGAGCAGACAGTCGGGGTGGGGCGTCAGCAGACTGAGGTCGTGGCGGCGCCCGTGGACGCCCGCGAGGGGCAGCCGGTAGGGCTCCAGGTAGCGGTGGACGGCCGCGGTGGACACGTCGGTCACCACGCTGACCCGGCGGCCGGACCGGTGCAGGGCGCGGACCAGCGCGAGGGAGCGGTGCGTCGTCGGCGCGTCGGGCACCGCCCGCAGCTCCAGCTCGTCCAGCCGTGCCCGCAGCAGGGGGCCGAGCCGGTCGTGCGCGAAGGCGCGCAGCAGGTCCAGCGGATGCGTGAACGCCTCCCGGCCCGGCGTGCCCGCGACGGGCAGCGGCCGGCCCGCCAGCGCGTCCTGCGGATCCCGGTGGTCGGCCACGACCGACAGCAGGTCGAGCACGGCCTCCCGCGCCGTCTGCGCCGGGAACAGCCGGGCGAGGGGCCCGTCGAAGCCGACCAGCACCGTCTCGGCGTCGGCGAGGAGGGCCGACAGCCGCCGCCGCGACGGAACCGGTGGCTCCGCGGCCGGTGCGGGCGCCCACTCGGGCACCAGCTGCACGGTGTACGACACCGCCAGCCCCGGCACCGGCCAGCCGTCCACCGCCGCGTTCACCGCCCGCTGGGCCGCGCCCGCCCGGCGCAGCGGATAGCGCACGGTGACGGGGGCCGCCGCGCCGCAAAGGTGCTCCAGCAGCAGCCCGGGGACACCGGTGGCCTCGGCACGGACGAAGGCCACCGGGTCGGCGACCCGCCAGGACAGCTTCACCGCGGCCTGGAACGCGCCCTTGCCGGAACTCGGCAGGGACACGAGGTGACGGGACTCGTGCGGGGTGAGGTCGACCGAGTAGTACGTCTCCGGGCGGGGCGGCCGGGTGCCGTACGGGTGGAGCGGGTCGAGCAGCGTGAGCGGTCCGCGGGGCCGCGTGTGGACGACGGCCGTCCGCCCCGGGGTGGGCACGCCCAGCTCGTGCAGGTCGTGCACGATGAACGGGCCCTGCACCAGGTCCCGCTCCCCGGGCTCCGCGGCCCCCGGCCCCAGCAGGCAGTACCAGGCGGCCGGCGGGCTGTCCGGGGCGCTGTCGGCGAACAGCGGCCGGAAACGCGGGGAGCGCCGGGCGGCGGAGCTGGCGGCGAAGTCGTCGTACAGCGCGGGCGGTACGACGACCACGACGTCCGCGGCCGTCTCCGGCGGCCGGACCGGCGGCTGCCCGAACGTCACCGTGAGCCGCGGCGGACGGGTCAGCCGGGTGAGCGCGTGCGGGAGTTCGCGCAGTACGGCGACGAGCAGGGGCAGCAGGTAGGCGCCGGGCCCGGTGCGCACCAGGTAACCGTCCGGGCGGACGTCCACCTCGTACTCGCGGGGGCCGAGGGAGCCGCGCGCGAGGACCTCGTGCACGGCGGCTTCGAGGGTGATCCGGGCTTCGGGGCGGCCGGTGAGGTCGTCGGCGGTGAAGTGGATCCCGGGGCGGTTCTCGACGGCCGGGAAGCCGAGGGTGGGCGCGGGTGCGTCGAGGGCGAGGAGCCGCGCGACACCGCGCTGCTGGTCCTCCGGTTCCTCGGAGAGCAGCGCGGTGGCGACCGCGTCCAGCTCCGCGCCCGGATCGCCGGAGCCGGCACCGCACAGGGCCCGGGTGATCCCCCCGAGCGCCTGGAGGGCCTTCCTGCGGCTCCCGTGGACCAGCGGCGCCGAGTCCAGGCAGGTCAGGACCGGCCCGTCGGACGTGAGGACGATCGAGCGGGTGTCGAGCACTCCGCGCGGCCCCTCCTGCGCGTACAGCGCGAGGACCGCCTCGGCCAGCTTCGGCAGCAGGGCGGCGACCTCGCCGGCGGGCAGGCCGTCCCCCTCGTCCAGGCGCCGGCGCAGCGTCCGGCCGTCGACGTACTCCCGCACCAGGTAGGGGACTCCCTCGCCGAAGCCGTGGTCGAGGATCCGCGCGATCCCGGGGTGACGGATCCCGCCCAGCCCCCGGCACAGGTCCGTGAAGGCGGCGTGGGACCGTCGCGGCGGGTACCGGTGCAGCACGACGAGGGCGTCGCCCTCCCGCGTGTCCCGGGCGAACCAGCCCGTGCCCTCGATCTGCCGCACCAGCCGGTACCGTCCCGCGAACAACCCCTCGTCGCCCGCCGTCGACAGCCGCCGCACGCTGTCCTCGCTGACCGTGGCGAACGGGTCGTCCTCCACGCCCGTTCCCGCGCCGCGTGCCGCCGGGACCGCCGCACGGAACTCGCCCGGGGCCCGGCCCGCCCTTCGGTCGATGAACTCGCCCATGCGGTCCAGGAGTTCGCTGGTGCGGTTGCGGTCGGTGCGGGGCAGGCCGAGCAGGAGCAGCTCGCGTACGCCGTCCCGGAAGGCGTAGGAGCCGGGCGGGCCGCCCGGGACGGTGGTGAGCATGCCGCTCAGCACGACCTCGGCCAGGTGCTGCGGGCGCGGGTCCGGTTCGACCGCCGCCTGGACGAGCCGCATCACCGGCAGGTCGGGGCGGCCCACCGCGAGATGGCCGGCCAGCCGGAACGCCTCCGGGGAGGCGGTCGCCCGGAACCGCAGCACCAGTTCCTCGGCGGACAGCCGCCCGACGTCCGTGCGGTCCTCGGCGTCCGCCGGCAGCGGACGGCCCAGCCCGGCGACCGCGCCGGGGACGTCCGTGCCGCCGTGCGTGGTCAGCAGCGCGGCCCAGTTCGCCAGCCACCCCGGCCCCGGCTCCAGCACCGGGAGCGGGACGGCACCGGCGGGCACCCCGGACACCGGCTCCTCGTGCCCCTCGTGCTCTTCGTGCGGCTCGTACGGCGTGAACGTCAGCGCGGCCGTGGGGGCGGCGGGGTGCGGGGCGGACAGGGTGCCCGGGGTGGTGGGCAGGGCGGTGTCCCGCCACAGGTGTTCCGGGAGCGGCTGGACGACGGCCAGGGGCATCCGGCGGGCCCACCGGTGCAGGGTGGCGTACCAGAGGGTGCCGGCGGGGCCCTCCCGCCACTGCGGGCCCATGCAGTCGCTGATCAGCAGGGTGACCGTGCGGCCGTCGGCGGGGTCGTGGGCGTCGGGGCCGTGCACGGTGCCGTCGGCGTCGGCCCGGTACAGGGTGACCGTGCGGAACGCGCCGGACTGGGCCAGCACCGTGTGCAGTTCGCGGACCAGGGGGCGCCACACCGGCATGGTGGGGCCGGCGTCGTACACCAGGTTCAGCCGCAGCCAGCGTTCCCGGGCCGGGCGCAGCACCGGCAGCCACCACGCGGGGTCGGCGCCCAGCCGGGCGATGCGGTCGGCGGTGGCCGGCTCGTCCAGCTCGTGGCCCACGGGCGCGTCGATCCGGCGGGCCAGCGGGCGCAGCGCGCGTTGCAGCGCGAGCCGGTGGCGCAGCATCGGGGGCGCCGGGGCCAGCAGCGCGGTGTGGGACCGGTGTCCCGCGGCGGCGGGACGGCGGGCGGGCAGGTGCAGGGGGACGCGGGACGGCGGCGGGGCGGCGCGGCGGGGCTCGGGCGGCGGGGCGGGTTCCGGCGCCGGGGCCGGGGGGGGGGGCGCCCCGTGCGGGGGGCCCCCCCCCCTCTCGGTGGTCCGGACCCGGTGCGGCGGGGTCCGGAGTGTGCCGGCGGCGGACGGTCCGGGTCGGGGATACCGGCCGCCGCTCGGGTCTACTTCTTGTCCAGCAGGTCCTGGACCCTGGCGCGGACCTCGTCCGTGGCCAGGCCGCGGATGGTCAGCGTGGTACGGCGGCGCAGCACGTCGTCCGGCGTCTCGGCCCACTCGTGGTCACGGGCCCAGACGACCTGCGCCCAGATCTCCGGGGCGTCGGGGTGGACGCGCTCGGCCAGCGCCGGGTCGTCGTTCGCCAGGCGGGCGATGTCGAAGGCCAGGGAGCCGTAGTGGGTGGCCAGGTGCTTCGCCGTGTCCGCCGCCATGCGCGGGCCCGGCGCCGGGCCGTCCACCAGCAGCCGGTGGGCGACCGCGCGCGGGTTGGCGACACCGGGCAGCGGCAGCTTCTTCGGCAGCGAGGAGATCGGCTCGAAGTCGTCGCCGAGCGGGTGGCCCGGCAGCGCCTCCAGCTTCTGCATGACCGTGCGGCCGATGTGCCGGAAGGTGGTCCACTTGCCGCCCGCGACGGACAGCATGCCGCCCTTGCCCTCGGTCACGACCGTCTCGCGCTTGGCCTTGGCGGTGTCGCCGGGCCCGCCCGGCAGCACCCGCAGACCGGCGAACGCGTAGGTGATCAGGTCGCGCTGGAGCTGCTGGTCCCGGACGGAGAACGCGGCCTCGTCCAGGATCTGGGCTATGTCCTTCTCGGTGACCGAGACGTCCGCCGGGTCGCCCTCGAACTCCTCGTCGGTGGTGCCGAGCAGCAGCATGTCCTCCCACGGGAGGGCGAAGGTGATGCGGTACTTGTCGATCGGGGTCGCGAGCGCGGCCTTCCAGGGGGAGGTGCGCTTCAGGACCAGGTGCGCGCCCTTGGACAGGCGGATGGACGGGGCCGCCTGCGGGTCCTCCATCCTGCGCAGGTGGTCGACCCAGGGGCCGGTCGCGTTCAGCACGAGCCGGGCGTTGACCCCGAACTCGTCGCCGGACGTGCGGTCCTTGAGGTCGGCGCCGGTGACCCGGCCCTTGGTGAAGCGCAGGCCGGTGACCTCGGCGTGGTTCAGGACGACCGCGCCCGCCTCGACGGCCGCGCGGACCGTCATCAGCGCCATGCGCGCGTCGTTCATCTGGTCGTCGCCGTACACGGCCACGGCCTTGAGGTTCTCGGTGCGCAGCTCGGGCACGTCCTGCGCCGCCTTGGCCGGCGACAGCAGGTGGCCCACGCCGTCACCGAACGCGGAGAGCGCGGAGTAGGCGAAGACGCCCGCGCCGAGCTTCGCCGCGCCGTGCGGCCCGCCCTTGTACACGGGGAGGTAGAAGGTGAGCGGGTTCGCCAGGTGGGGGGCCACCTGGCGGGAGACCGCACGGCGCTCGAAGTGGTTCTCCGCCACCAGCTTCACCGCGCCGGTCTGCAGGTAGCGCAGACCGCCGTGGAGCAGCTTGGAGGAGGCGGAGGAGGTGGCGCCGGCGAAGTCGCCGGCGTCGACCAGCGCCACCCTGAGCCCGGACTGCGCGGCGTGCCAGGCGGTGGAGATGCCCAGGATGCCGCCGCCGATCACAAGAAGGTCGTACGACGCCTTGGCGAGCTGCTCCCTGGTCTCGGCCCGGCTCGGGTTGGAGCCGGAGGCCGGGTGCGTCCCCAGGGCAGGCACGGACTGCAGGGTGGACTGACTGGTCATGTCGGGTACTTACTCCTCGTCAGAGATGTCTGAGCTGTCTTGAGCCGCTCAGCTCTCGTCCTCGATCCAGCCCATGGTCCGCTCGACGGCCTTGAGCCAGTTCTTGTACTCACGGTCGCGGGTGTCCGCGTCCATCTGGGGGGTCCATTCGGCGGCCCGGCGCCAGTTGGCGCGCAGTTCGTCGGTGCTGGACCAGAAGCCGACGGCGAGGCCGGCGGCGTAGGCGGCGCCGAGGCAGGTGGTCTCGGCGACCATCGGGCGCACCACGGGTGCGTCCAGGACGTCGGCGAGGGTCTGCATCAGCAGGTTGTTGGAGGTCATGCCGCCGTCGACCTTCAGGGCCACCAGCTCGTCGCCGGAGTCCTTGACCATGGCGTCGGCGATCTCCCGGGTCTGCCAGGCGGTCGCCTCCAGGACCGCGCGGGCGAGGTGCGCCTTGGTGACGTACCGGGTCAGGCCGGCGATCACACCGCGGGCGTCGGAGCGCCAGTGCGGGGCGAACAGGCCGGAGAAGGCCGGTACGAAGTAGGCGCCGCCGTTGTCCTCCACCGAGAGCGCGAGCGTCTCGATCTCGGCGGCGGTGGAGATCAGGCCCATCTGGTCGCGCATCCACTGCACCAGCGAGCCGGTGACGGCGATCGAGCCCTCCAGGGCGTAGACCGTCGGCTGGTCGCCGATCTTGTAACCGACCGTGGTCAGCAGACCGGCGTAGGAGTTGATGATCTTGTCACCGGTGTTCATCACCATGAAGGTGCCGGTGCCGTAGGTGGACTTGGTCTCGCCCTCGGAGAAACAGGTCTGGCCGAACAGGGCCGCCTGCTGGTCGCCGAGCGCGGAGGCGACCGGGATGCCGCCGAGCAGCTCGCCGAGCTTGCCGCCGGTGACCTCGCCGTAGACCTCGGCGGAGGAGCGGATCTCGGGCAGGATCTGCATCGGCACGCCGATGGACTCGCAGATCTTCTCGTCCCACTGCGTGTTGTGCAGGTTCATGAGAAGGGTGCGGGAGGCGTTGGTGACGTCGGTGACGTGACGGCCGCCGTTGACACCGCCGGTCAGGTTCCAGATGACCCAGGTGTCCATGGTGCCGAAGAGGATGTCCCCGGCCTCGGCGCGCTCCTGCAGCCCCTCGACGTTGTCGAGCAGCCAGCGGGCCTTGGGCCCGGCGAAGTAGGACGCGAGCGGCAGACCGGTCTCCCGGCGGAAGCGGTCCTGGCCGACGTTGCGGCCCAGCTCCCGGCAGAGCGCGTCGGTGCGGGTGTCCTGCCAGACGATGGCGTTGTGGACGGGCTCACCGGTGTTCTTGTCCCACAGCACGGTGGTCTCGCGCTGGTTGGTGATGCCGATGGCCTTGATGTCGTCGCGGGTGATGCCGGCCTTGGCGACAGCGCCGGCGACGACCTCCTGGACGTTGGTCCAGATCTCGTTGGCGTTGTGCTCGACCCAGCCCGGCTTCGGGAAGATCTGCTCGTGCTCCTTCTGGTCGACGGAGACGATACGGCCGTCCCGGTCGAAGATGATGCAGCGCGAGGAGGTCGTGCCCTGGTCGATCGCCGCGATGAACGGGCCTGCGGTGTGGGCGTCGGTCACTGTGTGCTCCTGAAAGTTCCGTGGTGATGGGGCTGCGCGTGCGGCGCGTGCTCGAAGACTCGGTGCTTGGTCAGGCTTCTCAAGAGGCTTCTCAAGCAAAGGCGACGTTGTAGATGCCTGCAGCGATGGCGCCGCCGATCAGCGGACCGACCACCGGGATCCAGGCGTAGCTCCAGTCGGAACCGCCCTTGTTGGGCAGCGGCAGCAGGGCGTGCACGATGCGCGGGCCCAGGTCGCGGGCCGGGTTGATCGCGTAGCCCGTCGGGCCGCCGAGCGACAGGCCGATGGACACCACCACGAGCGCGGTGATCAGACCGCCGAGGATGCCGAGGCCGTTGCCCTTGTCGTTCAGGCCCTGGGTGAGGACCGCGAGGATCAGCACCACGGTGCCGATGATCTCCGTGGCGAGGTTCTGCACCACGTTCCGGATCTCCGGACCGGTGGAGAAGACGCCGAGGACCGGGCCGGCGCCCTTCTCCTGGGCCTCCACGGCCTTGGCCGTGGTGGCCTGCGCGCCCGGACCGCCGACGATCTCCTTGTCGGTCAGGTGCGCGTGGAACTGGCCGTAGTAGGCGACCCACACCAGAGCCGCACCGATCATCGCGCCGAGCAGCTGCCCGGCGAGGTAGATCGGAACGTTGCTCCAGTCGCTGTCCTTGATGGCCAGGGCGACGGTGACAGCCGGGTTGAGGTGGGCACCGGACAGTGGTCCGGAGATGTACACGGCCGTGAGTACGGCGAAGCCCCACCCGAAGGTGATGGCGAGCCAACCGGCGTTACGGGCCTTGGAGGCCTTCAGCGTGACGGCGGCGCACACGCCACCGCCGAGCAGGATGAGTATGGCGGTACCGATGGTCTCGCCGATGAAGATGTCGGAGCTGGACACCCGCGACTCCTTTGTCCTTCGTCCAGGGAAGCCGAACCCCGGGTCCCACCGGGGGTTCTGGCGCCCTCGGGGGTGAGAGCGATGCCGGCCCTTGGCGTTGTCACACTCTAGCGCGTATTGCCGGTAGGTGTTCGACAATGCCGACCGATGGACGGGAGTCTTGCTTCGGCGTTACGCGTGCGTCAAGAGTTCTGTTATCGAAAACAGGATCGTTATTGATCGCTGCGGGTTATCGACCTTCGTGTACGGACGTACGATCTAGCCCCATTTGTCCATTTCAGGGTAGGGCGACGACCGGAACGCCGCCTGGCGTCCCGGTCGTTTCACGTCGTCGTCGCCGGTCAGAACCGCCCGGCGCCCAGGTCCCGCGAGACCGCGCGGGCACAGTCGCGCACCGCCGCGATCAGTTCGGGGCGCAGCTCGCCGTCCCGGCACAGCCGCTCCACGGCCCCGGTGATGCCGACCGCCCCCACGGGCATCCGGCGCCGGTCGTGGATGGGTGCGGCGATCGAGGCCACGCCCTCCCAGGTCTCCTCCACGTCGGCCGCGTAGCCACGCGCGCGCGTGATGTCGAGAAGGTGCTCGAAGTCGCCGGCATCGCACACCGTGCGGTCGGTGAAGGGTTTGCGGTCGGCCTCCAGCGCCTCGCTGTGCGCCACCGGGTCGTACGCGGAGAGCACCTTGCCCAGGGCCGTCGAGTGCAGGGGCTGCATGGCCCCGATCTCCAGCACCTGCCGGCTGTCGTCGGGCCGGAAGACGTGGTGCACGATGAGCACGCCCTGTTGGTGCAGCACACCCAGGTACACGCTCTCCCCGCTGGACCTGGCCAGGTCGTCGGTCCACACCAGGGCCCGCGCGCGCAGTTCGTGCACGTCGAGATAGGTGGTGCCGAGCCGCAGCAGCTCCGCGCCCAGCTGGTAGCGGCCGGAGGTGTCGTCCTGTTCCACGAACCCCTCCTGCTGGAGGGTGCGCAGTATGCCGTGGGCGGTTCCCTTGGCGAGGCCCAGCGACGAGGCGATGTCCGAGAGGCCGAGCCGTCGCTCGCCACCCGCGAGCAGCCGCAGCATCGCCGCCGCCCGTTCGAGCGACTGGATGTTCCGTGCCATCGCCGTTCTGCCTCCGTCCCCTTCGACTGCCCACGGTGTGGGAAGCCACCGTTCGGCAATGCCGAACACTACCGGTCGATGCCGACCTCCCGCTAATGGTCGGTCGGCACCTGTTACATCCGAGGTGACCTCCGCGTGGCACGGCGGTCACCCGCGTCCGTCTCGTGGACGCCTGTGCCCATCCAAGCCGACGGCCGGTTACTCTGGCGCCGTGCGGCACGCCCCGCCCCCCGGGGAAGCCGCATAGCCGACAGCCGTCGCATCCCAGGGAGCCCCTACATGGCCTCGTCGCCGACGTCCCCTTCCGCCGACAGCCGGACCCGTGCGTCCGCGCTCCGAGAGGCGCTCGCCACCCGTGTGGTGGTCGCCGACGGAGCGATGGGCACGATGCTCCAGGCACAGGAGCCCAGCCTCGAGGACTTCCAGCACCTCGAGGGCTGCAACGAGATCCTCAACGTCACCCGGCCCGACATCGTCCGCTCCGTCCACGAGGCCTACTTCGCCGTGGGCGTCGACTGCGTCGAGACCAACACCTTCGGGGCCAACCTGAGCGCCCTGGGCGAGTACGACATCGCCGAACGCGTCGCCGAGCTGTCCGAGGCCGGCGCCCGTATCGCCCGCGAGACGGCGGACGAGTTCGCCGCCCGCGACGGCCGGCAGCGCTGGGTGCTGGGCTCGATGGGCCCCGGCACCAAGCTGCCCACCCTCGGCCACACCACCTTCACCGCCATCCGCGACGCCTACCAGCAGAACGCCGAGGGCCTCCTCGCCGGCGGCGCCGACGCCCTGCTGGTGGAGACGACCCAGGACCTCCTCCAGACCAAGGCCTCCGTGATCGCCGCCCGCCGGGCGATGGAGACCGCCGGGTACGAGGTCCCGCTGATCGTGTCGGTGACCGTGGAGACCACCGGCACCATGCTGCTCGGCTCCGAGATCGGCGCCGCGCTGACCGCGCTGGAGCCGCTCGGCATCGACATGATCGGCCTGAACTGCGCCACCGGCCCCGCCGAGATGAGCGAGCACCTGCGCTACCTGGCCCGCCAGTCGCGCGTCCGCCTGTCCTGCATGCCCAACGCCGGCCTGCCCGTCCTCGGCAAGGACGGCGCCCACTACCCGCTGACCGCACCCGAGCTGGCCGACGCGCAGGAGACCTTCGTCCGCGAGTACGGCCTCTCCCTGGTCGGTGGCTGCTGCGGCACCACCCCCGAGCACCTGCGCCAGGTCGTCGAGCGGGTCCGGGACCTCACCCCCACCGAGCGCGACCCGCGCCCCGAGCCGGGCGCCGCCTCCCTGTACCAGTCGGTCCCGTTCCGGCAGGACACCTCCTACCTGGCCATCGGCGAGCGCACCAACGCCAACGGCTCCAAGAAGTTCCGCGAGGCCATGCTGGAGGGCCGCTGGGACGACTGCGTGGAGATGGCCCGCGAGCAGATCCGCGAGGGCGCGCACATGCTCGACCTGTGCGTGGACTACGTCGGCCGGGACGGCGTCGCCGACATGGAGGAACTGGCCGGCCGCTTCGCCACCGCCTCCACCCTGCCGATCGTCCTGGACTCCACCGAGGTCGACGTCATCCGGGCCGGCCTGGAGAAGCTCGGCGGCCGCGCGGTGATCAACTCGGTGAACTACGAGGACGGCGACGGTCCCGACTCCCGGTTCGCCAGGGTCACGCAGCTGGCGCGGGAGCACGGCGCCGCGCTGATCGCGCTCACCATCGACGAGGAGGGCCAGGCCCGTACCCCGGAGAAGAAGGTCGAGATCGCCGAACGGCTGATCGACGACCTGACCGGGAACTGGGGCATCCGTGAGGAGGACATCCTCATCGACACCCTGACATTCACCATCTGCACCGGTCAGGAGGAGTCCCGCAAGGACGGCATCGCCACCATCGAGGCGATCCGCGAGCTGAAGCGGCGGCACCCGGCCGTGCAGACCACGCTGGGCCTGTCGAACATCTCCTTCGGCCTCAACCCGGCCGCCCGCATCCTGCTGAACTCCGTCTTCCTGGACGAGTGCGTCAAGGCGGGCCTGGACTCGGCGATCGTGCACGCCTCCAAGATCCTGCCGATCGCCCGGTTCAGCGAGGAGGAGGTGCAGACCGCCCTCGACCTGATCCACGACCGCCGCAGCGAGGGCTACGACCCCCTCCAGAAGCTCATGCAGCTCTTCGAGGGCGCCACGGCGAAGTCCCTGAAGGCCGGCAAGGCCGAGGAACTGGCGGCGCTGCCCCTGGACGAGCGGCTCAAGCGCCGGATCATCGACGGCGAGCGCAACGGACTGGAGGCCGACCTCGACCAGGCCCTCCAGGACCGCCCGGCGCTCGACATCGTCAACGAGACCCTGCTGGACGGCATGAAGGTCGTCGGCGAGCTGTTCGGCTCGGGCCAGATGCAGCTGCCGTTCGTCCTGCAGTCCGCCGAGGTCATGAAGGCCGCCGTCGCCTACCTCGAACCGCACATGGAGAAGTCGGACGCCGAGGGCAAGGGCACGATCGTGCTGGCCACCGTGCGCGGCGACGTGCACGACATCGGCAAGAACCTGGTCGACATCATCCTGTCCAACAACGGCTACAACGTCGTCAACCTGGGCATCAAGCAGCCCGTCTCCGCGATCCTGGAGGCGGCCGAGGAGCACCGGGCCGACGTCATCGGCATGTCCGGGCTGCTGGTCAAGTCCACGGTGATCATGAAGGAGAACCTGGAGGAGCTGAACCAGCGCGGCCTCGCCGCCCGCTTCCCGGTCATCCTCGGCGGCGCCGCCCTCACCCGCGCCTACGTCGAACAGGACCTGCACGAGATCTACGAGGGCGAGGTCCGCTACGCCCGCGACGCCTTCGAGGGCCTGCGCCTGATGGACGCCCTGATCGGCGTCAAGCGGGGCGTCCCCGGCGCGAAGCTGCCCGAGCTGCGGCAGCGCCGGGTCCGGGCCACCGCCGCCGTCCAGGCCGAGGAGCGGCCCGAGGAGGGCCACGTCCGCTCCGACGTCGCCACCGACAACCCCGTGCCCACCCCGCCGTTCTGGGACACCCGCATCGTCAAGGGCATCCAGCTCAAGGAGTACGCGAGCTGGCTGGACGAGGGCGCGCTGTTCAAGGGCCAGTGGGGGCTGAAGCAGGCCCGCACCGGCGAGGGGCCGACCTACGAGGAACTGGTCGAGACCGAGGGCCGGCCCCGGCTGCGCGGCCTGCTGGACCGGCTGCAGACCGACAACCTCCTGGAGGCGGCCGTCGTCTACGGCTACTTCCCGTGCGTCTCCAAGGACGACGACCTGATCATCCTGGACGACCAGGGCAACGAGCGGACCCGCTTCACCTTCCCGCGCCAGCGCCGCGGCCGGCGGCTGTGCCTGGCCGACTTCTTCCGCCCGGAGGAGTCCGGCGAGACCGATGTGGTCGGCCTCCAGGTCGTCACCGTCGGCTCCCGCATCGGCGAGGAGACGGCCAAGCTCTTCGAGGCCAACGCCTACCGCGACTACCTCGAACTGCACGGCCTGTCCGTCCAGCTGGCCGAGGCCCTGGCCGAGTACTGGCACGCCCGCGTCCGCGCCGAACTGGGCTTCGCCGGCGAGGACCCCGCCGACATCCAGGACATGTTCGACCTGAAGTACCGGGGCGCCCGCTTCTCCCTCGGCTACGGCGCCTGCCCCGACCTGGAGGACCGCGCCAAGATCGCGGAGCTGCTCCGGCCGGAGCGGATCGGCGTCCACCTGTCCGAGGAGTTCCAGCTGCACCCCGAGCAGTCCACGGACGCCATCGTGATCCACCACCCGGAGGCGAAGTACTTCAACGCACGGTGACGCGTGTCCCAGCCAGCACGCTGATCGGATAAGTCGTACACTGGTCGGTCCACTGCAGGCCGGTTCCCAGCCCGGGAACCGGCCTGGTCGTCCCTCAAGGAGGTGCGCCAGGATGACCAGCACGGTCCCCGCGCTAGGAACCCGTACGGGCGAAGGCTCCGCCCTGCAGGCGGTACTGCTCGACATGGACGGCACTCTGGTGGACACCGAGGGTTTCTGGTGGGACGTCGAGACGGAGGTCTTCGCCTCCCTCGGACACACCCTGGACGAGACCTGGCGGCACGTCGTGGTCGGCGGTCCGATGACCCGCAGCGCCGGCTTCCTCATCGAGGCGACCGGCGCCGACATCTCCCTCGCCGAGCTCATGGTGCTGCTGAACGAGGGCTTCGAGGACCGCATCGGCCGCACCCTGCCGCTGATGCCGGGCGCCACCCGGCTCCTCGCCGAGCTGTACGAGTACGAGATCCCGACCGCCCTGGTCTCCGCCTCCCACCGGCGCATCATCGACCGCGTGCTGTCGGTGCTGGGCCCGCACCACTTCGCGCTGTCCATCGCCGGCGACGAGGTCTCCCGCACCAAGCCGTTCCCGGACCCGTACCTGCTCGCCGCGGCGGGGCTCGGTGCGGATCCGGCCAGATGTGCCGTCGTCGAGGACACCGCCACCGGGGTCGCCGCCGCCGAGGCCGCGGGCTGCCGGGTGGTCGCCGTCCCCTCCGTCGCGCCCATCGGCCCGGCCGCGGGACGTACCGTCGTCTCCTCTCTGGAAGAGGTCGACCTGGCATTTCTCCGGGGTCTGATGACGGAAATGCGCTAGACGTTCACCCAGCGTGCGATCTTCATTGGCCGCGCTGGACATATTTCCGGGGAAGTACACCCGGGGGGAATTCCCGGGCTGCCGACCGGCCGAATTCTGCTGACCGGCGGCACAGTTGGAGGTGTGACGTTCCCCACGCCGGAACGGCTCGACAACGTTGGCCAAGTGTGCTGACCCACCCCCGAGGGGGAGAAACGGCGGCACGTTGTGTCCCGATTGGGGAGACGCTGCACTAATCCTGCCGCTGTCGGGTTTTCGGTGTGTCCGCGGCCGGTTCCACTGCGTGATGGGTGGTCAACTCACGGCGCTGTGAACCGGGCTGCGGGCGCGGACTAATCTCATCGCGAGAACATCACCGCGAACCCTGTGATCCGCCGCACCACCCATGCATGCCGGATACATGGACCCGAACAGCTCTGGAGAAACCCCCGCATGAACCGCAAGACTTTGGTGCTGCCGGCGGTGGCCGGCCTGCTCACCCCGGTTCTCGCCGCGTGCGGCGGATCCGACAGCGGGAGCAAGAGCGGTGACGCCATCGTCGTCGGTACCACGGACCAGTTCACGGCCACCAAGGACGCCCCGGCGCCCCTCGACCCGGCCTACGCCTACGACGTCGGCACCTGGAACATCCTGCGCCAGTCGGTGCAGACCCTGATGGCCCAGCCCAAGGGCGAGGGCGACCCCGTCCCGGATGCCGCCGAGAGCTGCTCCTTCACCGACAGCGGCAGCGAGCGTTTCGCCTGCAAGCTGCGCGAGGGCCTGAAGTTCGCGAGCGGCGACCCGGTGACCGCCCAGGACGTCAAGTACTCCATCGAGCGTGCGCTGCGCATCAACGCGGACAGCGGTGTCTCGGCCCTGCTGAACACCATCGACACCATCGAGACGCAGGGTGACCGCGAGGTCGTCTTCCACCTGAAGACGGCCGACGCCACCTTCCCGTACAAGCTGTCCACCCCGGTCGCGGGCATCGTCAACCCGAAGGACTACGAGAAGGACAAGCTCCGGGACGGCTTCGAGGTCGACGGTTCCGGCCCCTACACCTTCCAGGCCGACGTCAAGGACGACGCGATCGTCAGCGCCACCTTCACCAAGAACCCCTCCTACCAGGGCAGCGTGACGGTGAACAACGACAAGGTCGAGCTGCGCTCCTTCCCCGACGCCGACGCCATGAGCGCCGCGATCGACAAGGGCGACCTCGACGTCATGACCCGCACCATGTCGCCCGCGCAGATCCAGAAGCTGGACGGCGGCGGCGACGACAAGGTCGACCTGGTCGACATGCCGGGCCTGGAGATCCGCTACCTCGCCTTCAACACCGACGCCTCCAGCGTCAAGTCCAAGGCCGTACGCCAGGCCATGGCCCAGCTCATCAACCGCGGCGAACTGGTCTCCAAGGTCTACGGCACCCAGGCCGAGCCGCTGTACTCGCTGGTCCCGGCCACCGTCACCGGCCACTCCAACTCGTTCTTCAACAAGTACGGCAACCCCAGCCTCGCCAAGGCCAAGGACCTGCTCACCAAGGCCGCCATCACCACCCCGGTGAAGCTGACCCTGCACTACACGACCGACCACTACGGCTCGGCCACCAAGCAGGAGTTCGAGGTCCTGCAGAAGCAGCTCAACGACAGCGGCCTGTTCGACGTCTCCATCGAGGGCCACCCCTGGGCGACCTTCCGGCCCGCCGAGCGGAAGGGCCAGTACGACGTCTACGGGATGGGCTGGTTCCCCGACTTCCCGGACGCCGACAACTTCATCGCGCCCTTCCTCGACAAGAACAACTTCCTGGGCTCGCCGTACAACAACAGCAGCATCCAGCGCACGCTGATCCCGCAGTCCCGCCGCGAGGCGGACCGGCTCAGCGCGTCCAAGAGCCTGACGGAGATCCAGGACATCGTCGCCGAGGACGTCCCGGTGCTGCCGCTGTGGCAGGGCAAGCAGTACGTCGCCGCGCGGGACGACATCACGGGCGTGGCCTACGCCCTCAACTCCTCCTCGACGCTCCAGCTGTGGGAGCTCGGCCGCGGTGTGAGCGGCTGACGGCTCTCCGTACCCGGGGCCGCGCACGGCGCGGCCCCGGCGCCCGGGACCAGGGACGGGGGCCCCGGGCTGACGAACCGACGACAAGGCACATTTCAAGTGAACATGCGCACCCAGTGGCCAGTCCTGCCCCTCGTGGCGGGACTGGCCTCCGGCCTGTTGACCGGCTGCGGCTCCGAGACCGGTGACTCCGGGGGCACCGGCTCCTCCGTGGTGATGGGGATGTCCGACGACGTCCTCGCCACGGACCCGGCGTCCGGCTACGACCCCGGCTCCTGGCTGTTGTTCAACAACGTCTTCCAGTCGCTGCTCAGTTTCCCCAAGGGCGCGACGGAACCCCAGCCCGAACTGGCGAAGCAGTGCGGCTTCACCGACACCCGGGCCATGGTCTACAAGTGCGAACTGAAGGACGGCCTGCAGTTCAGCAACGGTGACGCCCTCACCTCCGCGGACGTGAAGTTCTCCTTCGACCGCATGCTGAAGATCGACGATCCCGCCGGTCCCGCGATCATGTTCCCGATGCTCGACAAGGTCGAGACACCGGACGCGAAGACGGCCGTCTTCCGTCTGAAGGTGCCCGACGCCACCTTCCCCAGCAAGATCGCCTCCGGCGCCGGCTCCATCGTGGACCACCGCCAGTACGACGCGGACGGACTGCGCACCGACCACCAGGCCGTCGGCTCCGGCCCGTACAAGCTGGACTCCTTCGACAAGGACCAGGCGGACTTCTCCGTCAACGCCAACTACCAGGGCACCGCCAAGGTCAAGAACTCCGGCGTCACCCTGAAGTTCTTCCACGGCGACCGCACCGCCCTGAAGCAGGCCCTCCTCGACGGCGGCGTCGACATCGCCTACCGAGGCCTGACCGCCTCCGACATCGCCCAGCTCGACCAGCAGGACGACCAGGGCGTCGACGTCATCGAGGGCAGCAGCGCCGAGGTCCAGCACCTGGTCTTCAACATGAAGGACCCGGTGGCGGGCAAGCTCGGCGTCCGCAAGGCCATGGCCTACCTCATCGACCGCGACGCCCTCATCAAGGACGTCTACCAGGGCACCGCCACCGCCCTGTACTCGATCATCCCGGCGGGCGTCGCGGGCCACAACACCGCGTTCTTCGACACCTACGGCGCCCGCCCCTCCCGGGAGAAGGCCGCCGCCGCACTGCGCGCCGACGGCATCACCGGCAAGGTCAAGCTCACCCTGTGGTCCACGCCGTCCCGCTACGGCCCCGCCACCGACGAGGAGCTGAAGGCCATCGCCGGCCAGCTCAACGCCAGCGGACTGTTCGACGCCGACGTGCAGTCGGTGGCGTACGACCAGTACGAGAAGGACATCGCCGCCGGCAAGTACGGCGTGTACGTGAAGGGCTGGGTGCCGGACTACCCGGACGCCGACAACTTCACCGCGCCCTTCTTCGGCAAGGGCAACGTGCTGGACAACAACTACAGCAACCGCACCATCGTCAAGTCCCTGATCCCCGGCACCGCCGCGCAGAGCGACCGCGCCGCGACCGACAAGGACTTCGGGAAGCTGCAGGACATCGTCGCCGCCGAACTGCCCGTCCTGCCGGTGTGGCAGGCCAAGCAGTACGCGGTCGTCCGCGACGGCGTGTACGGCCTGGAGTACTGCCTGGACGCCTCCACGGTGTTCCGCTTCTGGGAACTCAGCAAGAGCTGACGCCGGATACGGCGAAGGGCGCCCCGCTCCGCAGGAGGGGGGCGCCCTTCGCCGTCGTACGGCTCCTCACTGGGCGCCGGGGCGCACCAGACCGCTCTCGTACGCGTACACCGCGGCCTGCACGCGGTCCCGGAGGCCCAGCTTGGTGAGCACGTGCCCCACGTGCGTCTTCACCGTCGTCTCGCTGACGAACAGATCCGCGGCGATCTCGGCGTTGGACAGCCCGCGCGCCACCAGCTTCAGCACCTCGACCTCACGGTCGGTCAGGGTGTGCAGGGTGTCCGGCACCGGCTCCTCGCCGGACGGCAGATGCGTGGCGTACTTGTCCAGCAGCCGCCGGGTGATGCTCGGCGCCAGCATGGCCTCGCCGTTCGCCACCACCCGGATCGCCTGCACCAGTTCGTTGGCGGGCGCGTCCTTGAGCAGGAAGCCGCTGGCGCCGGCGCGCAGCGCCTCCACCACGTACTCGTCCAGGTCGAACGTGGTCAGCACCAGCACCTTCGCCGGACCGTCCCGGCCGGGCCCGGTGATCTGCCGGGTGGCCTCCACGCCGTCCATCCGCGGCATGCGGATGTCCATGAGCACGACGTCCGGCTGGAGCGCGCGCACCTGGTCGAGGGCCTGCAGGCCGTCACCGGCCTCGCCGACGACCGCGATGTCCTGCTCGGCCTCCAGGATCATCCGGAAACCGGTACGCAGCAGGGGCTGGTCGTCGACCAGTAGGACGCGGATGGCCACGTGACACTCCTTCGCTAGTCCGGCCCCATTCTGCCCTGCCCGCTTCTCCCGGATCACCCGGTCCCGGACCGGGCCGGCCCCACCGGCAGCGGGTAGGGCGGGGGAGTGCCGCCGAACTCCGGGCAGTGCGCCTGATGGTCGCACCAGCCGCACAACTTGGTCGGCCGGGGCCGCCAGTTCCCCGTCTCCGTGGCCTGCCTGATGGCCTCCCACAGCGCGTGCAGCCTGCGCTCCACCCGCTCCAGATCGGCGGGCACCGGGTCGTACGTCAGCACGTCCCCGCTGCCGAGGTAGACGAGCTGGAGCCGGCGCGGGACCACCCGCTTCAGCCGCCAGACCACCAGGGCGTAGAACTTCATCTGGAACAGCGCGCCCTCGGCGTACTCCGGGCGGGGCGCCTTGCCCGTCTTGTAGTCGACGATCCGCACCTCGCCGGTCGGCGCCACGTCCACCCGGTCGATGATCCCGCGCAGCCGCAGCCCCGACTCCAGCTCGGCCTCCACGAACAGCTCGCGCTCGGCCGGCTCCAGCCGGGTCGGGTCCTCCAGCGTGAACCAGCGCTCCACCAGCCGCTCGGCCTCGGCGAGCCAGCCGGCCAGCCGCTCCCCGTCCGGGTCGTCCGCGAACAGCTCGGTCACCTCGGGCCGGGTCTCCCGGAGCCGGTCCCACTGCCCCGGGATCAGGGCCTTGGCCCGCGGCGCGGTCCGCTCCCCGGCGGGCGCGTCGAACAGCCGCTCCAGCACGGCGTGCACCAGCGTGCCCCGCGTGGCCGCCGCGCTCGGCTTCTCCGGCAGCCGGTCGATCACCCGGAACCGGTACAGCAACGGACACTGCATGAAGTCACTGGCCCGGGACGGCGACAAGGAACTGGGCGGCCCGGCCTTCCGCTCCCCACCCGCCCCCGACCGGGAAGCCCGCTCGTGGCCGTCGGCCGCCGGCACGTCGCCCGCACCCGGGACGCTGTTCCCATGGCCGTCGGTCGCGGGCGCGTCGGCCGCGCCGGTTCCGTCGGCCTCGCCGACAGCGCTAGCCGCGGCGCCGCTGGTGTCCGGGACGTCGGTTTGGTGGCCGCTGGTCGCCGGCGCGTCGGCCGGCCCCGGGACGCTGTTTGCGTGGCCGTCGGTCGCGGGCAGATCGGCCGCGCCGGTCTCGCTGACAACGCCTGCCGCGGCCTCGCCGGTGTTCGGGGCGTCGGCGGCCTCGTGGCCGTCGGCCGCCGGCACGTCGGCCGGACCCGGGACGCTGTTTGCGTGGCCGTCGCTCGCCGGCGCGTCGGCCGCGCCGGTCTCGCCGACAGTGCTCGCCGCCGCGCCGCCGGTGTTCGGGGCGTCGGTCGCTGCCGTGCCGGTCGGGACCGGGATGGCGTTGTCGCCGATCCCGGCCGGGCCGGGGGCCGTGCGCTCGTCGTTCCCGGTGGGGCCGTCGGCCGGTGGCTGCCCGGTGGCCGGTGCTCCGGCCGGGGCCGTGGGCGCGGGCATCGTCGGGACCGGTGGCCGGGGTGCGCTGGCCGGGGGTGTGCGGTCGGCGCCGCCCGGCCGGTCCGCCGCCTCGTCGATGCTGCTGTCCATGTCCACAGACCTTACGGCCCGCCACTGACAGTGACCCAGCCGCCGCCCGCGTCGACCGCGCGACCCCGGGGCAAACACAAGGGGTGCCGGGGCGAAACGTGCCACCACGGCCGCATACCATCGACCAGAGACCCCTTCCGTCCGGTAGGTGCGGAAGACGCTTCGAACGAGGGGACACCGTGGACGTGAGCGGCGGGAGCGGGCAGCCGCGGTCCGGCAACGACGAGCCGGCCGAGCACTCCGCTGACCCTACGGCCCCGGCGACCGGACCCACCGACCACTCCGGCCCCGAGCCCGACACCCCCGCGCCCCGAGCGGACGACGCCGAGGAGACCCGCGCCCCCGGCGCCGGCCCGGACAGCGACGGCGCGCCCGGCCCCGGCAACGACGAGCCGGCCGGCCCGGAACACCCCGCCCCGGAACACCGCACCCTCGCCCACTCCGGCATCGCCAAGGGCGAACCGCCCGAGCCCCGGCCGAAGGAACCCGGCGGCGGCATCCTCATGGGCCGCCCCTTCGGCGTGCCCGTCTACGTCGCCCCCAGCTGGTTCCTCGTCGCCGCCCTGATCACCTGGGTCTTCGGCGGACAGCTCGACCGCGTGCTGCCCGAACTGGGCGCCGCCCGCTACCTGGTCTCCCTCTTCTTCGCGGTCGCCTTCTACGCCTCCGTCCTGGTCCACGAGCTGGCCCACACGGTCGCCGCGATCCGCTTCAAACTCCCGGTCCGCCGTATCCAGCTGCAGTTCTTCGGCGGCGTCTCGGAGATCGAGAAGGAGGCCGAGACCCCCGGCCGGGAGTTCGTGCTGGCCTTCGTCGGCCCGCTGCTCTCCCTCGTGCTGGCCGGCCTGTTCTACCTCGCCATGAAACCGGTGGAGCCCGGCACCGTCCCCGGCGTCCTGCTGGCCGGCCTGATGATCTCCAACCTCATCGTGGCGATCTTCAACCTCCTGCCCGGCCTCCCCCTGGACGGCGGCCGCATGCTCCGCGCCGTCGTCTGGAAGATCAGCGGCAAGCCGATGACCGGCACGGTCGCCGCCGCCTGGGTCGGCCGCGCCCTCGCCGTCGCCGTCCTGATCGGCCTCCCGTTGCTCAACCAGTCCGGCGCCCTCGGCGGCAGTGGCGAGGACGTGGGCGGCATGGACACCGTCACCGACGCGCTGCTCGCCGCCATCCTGGCCGCGATCATCTGGACCGGCGCCGGCAACAGCCTGCGCATGGCCCGGCTCCGCGAACACCTCCCCGAGCTGCGTGCCCGCACCCTCACCCGGCGGGCCGTACCCGTCGAGAACGACACCCCGCTCTCCGAGGCGCTGCGCCGCGCCAACGCCGCCGGCGCCCGCGCCCTGGTCGTGGTGGACGCCGACGGCCACCCGCTCTCGCTCGTCCGCGAGGCCGCCATCGTCGGCGTACCCGAGCACCGCCGCCCCTGGGTGGCCGTCAGCGGCCTCGCCCAGGAACTGACCGAGGGCATGCGGGTCTCCGCCGAGCTGGCCGGGGAGGAACTCCTGGACGTCCTGCGCGCCACCCCGGCCACCGAGTACCTGGTGGTCGAGGAGAGCGGCGAGATCTACGGCGTGCTGTCCGCCGCCGACGTGGAACGGGCCTTCGTGAAGGCCATGGCAAGGCCGACCTGACTGGTCAGCCGCCCGGCAGGGAACCGGTAGGCTGGTCACATGTCCGAACCGACCGGTGCCGCCCGCAGGCGCGGGCCCTTCAAGGTCGGGGACCAGGTTCAGCTGACCGACCCCAAGGGCCGCCACTACACGTTCACGCTCGAAGCAGGGAAGAACTTCCACACCCACAAGGGCTCCTTCCCGCACGACGAACTGATCGGTGCTCCCGAGGGCAGCGTTGTCCGCACCACCGGCAACGTGGCCTACCTCGCGCTGCGCCCCCTGCTCCCCGACTACGTCCTGTCCATGCCCCGCGGGGCCGCCGTCGTCTACCCGAAGGACGCGGGCCAGATCCTCGCCTTCGCCGACATCTTCCCCGGCGCCCGCGTCGTGGAGGCCGGCGTCGGCTCCGGCTCGCTCAGCAGCTTCCTGCTGCGGGCCATCGGCGACCAGGGCATGCTGCACAGCTACGAGCGCCGCGAGGACTTCGCGGAGATCGCCAAGCAGAACGTCGAGCGCTACTTCGGCGGCCCGCACCCCGCCTGGCAGCTCACGGTCGGCGACCTCCAGGACAACCTGTCCGACACCGACGTCGACCGTGTCATCCTCGACATGCTCGCCCCCTGGGAGTGCCTGGAGGCCGTCTCCAAGGCGCTCGTCCCCGGCGGCATCCTGTGCTGCTACGTGGCCACCACCACCCAGCTCGCCCGGACCGTGGAGTCCATCCGGGAGATCGGCTGCTTCAACGAGCCGACCGCCTGGGAGACCATGATCCGCAACTGGCACATCGAGGGCCTGGCCGTCCGCCCGGACCACCGGATGATCGGCCACACCGGCTTCCTGCTCACCGCCCGCCGCCTCGCGGACGGCGTCGAGCCGCCCATGCGCCGCCGCCGCCCCGCCAAGGGCGCCTACGGCGAGGACTACGCCGGACCCAACGCCGACGGCGGCGCCGCCCGCTGACCGGCACGCGCGCGCACAACGTCAGGGCGCCGTGACCGAGTTCCCGCCGACCGGCGGGAACTCGG
>NZ_JBEYXJ010000041.1:60396-68249 GCF_040645015.1 Streptomyces sp. NPDC046881
GCCCCCCGCCCGGGCCCCCCCGCGCGGGGGGCTCCCCGGGCCCCGCCCCCCGTCCGTTGACCCGGTACCGGAACCGGCGCCTCCCGCGCGCGGGCCCCCCGCCCGCGCGCATGCCCGACCCCGCAGTTCCCCCGCAGTGTGACGTGTGGCACCATGCAGGCCATCCCACCGGCACAGCCCTCACAGGAGACACTCCGCGTGCAGCAATCCGCCGTTCCGGAGCTCGCCCACACCCACACCCGGCCCATCCACTGGGTCGCCACCGCCACGGCCGTCGCGGGCGTCGTGGCCCTCTCCTCCGCCGTCCAGCCCGGATCGGCCACGGCCGCCCAGTCCGCCCCCGCCGCCGGGAGCAGATCCGCCGCGGCGGCCGCCGCGCCGCCGAGCACGACCGGGGTGCGGTTCCCGCTGGAGTGCGGCCCGGTGAAGGCCGTGGTCGCCAAGAAGGCCACCGGGGACCTGGACGGCGACGGCAGACCGGAAACCGTCGCGGTGGTGCACTGCGACGCCCCCATGGGCACCCCGCCCGACGGGGTCTACGTCCTCACCCGCGCCGCGGACGGCGGCAAGCCGCGCGTCGTCGCCACCCTCGTCGAGCCCGAGCAGCGGCTCACGGTCACCGACTTCGCGCTCCGCGCGCGGGCCGTCACCGCGACCCTGCTCGGTTACTCCTCGGACGCCGTGCCCAGTTGCTGCCCCGACGTGAAGACCCCGGCCACGTGGCGGTGGCACGGCGGTGCCTTCCTGCGCTCCACGCCAGCCGGGGCCCACAGCGTCTGAGCCGGGCTCACTCCGCGTCGGGCCCGTACACCTCGACCCTGTCCGAAACCCGGCGCACGTGGATGCACTCGCCGGGGCACTCCTTCGCCGAGTCCACCACGTCCGTCAGCAGCGGCAGCGGCACCGGCGTGGTCGCCCCGGGGGCCTGCAGCAGCTCGTCGTCCGCGCCCTTCACATAGGCCAGCCCGTCGATGTCCAGCTCGAACACCTCCGGGGCGTACTGGGCGCAGATCCCGTCGCCGGTACACAGGTCCTGGTCGATCCAGACCTCCAGCGCCTCGCCGCCCGGGGCCTCCTGCTGCACGGTCATCTCTCCTGCCGTCGGTTCGCCGGGCGGTCCGGGGGCCGCGAGGGCCAGCCGGGTCCGCTCCAGCGGCTGTTGAACACACCCGACCCTACCTCCGCCCGCCGTGCGGCCCGGTGGCACCGGTTCCGGGTTTCCGGTCCTGCCCGGTCGGGTACCAGCGCCGGACCGGGACAGGGATACCCCGGTGGCCGGGTCGATCACTTCAGGCCACCACGGGGTGACCCCCGCCCACCGGTGCCGTCGCTCTGCGTGATGATCGTACGAGCGTCCTGTGTGCTGCCCGCGGACCGGCCGATCGGCCACGAGCGGACAACTCCGGCCCGTAGCGAAGGGATTCGACCGCGCCATGCATGGAACAAGCGGCTTTCCCTTCACGTTGAGTGGGTATCCCCTCCGTGCGAGGGAGTGTGCACCGGGTGACCGACGACACACCTTGACAGTCTTTGTGATCTAGGGGTTTCAATCGACACCCACCCAGGTAGGGTCTGGAAGCGTCCAGCTCCCCTTGGAGGAGGTGAGGACCGTGGCAGCCCACGACGACGACATGAACCGCGGCATCCGCCCGGGACGAGGGTCCGACGACCCGGCCGGGCAGATCGCCTACCTTGAGCAGGAGATCGCCGTCCTGCGCCGCAAGCTCGCCGACTCTCCGCGCCACACGAGGATTCTCGAAGAGCGGATCGTCGAGCTGCAGACGAACCTGGCCGGCGTGTCCGCCCAGAACGAACGACTGGCCAACACCCTGCGCGAGGCCCGCGACCAGATCGTGGCCCTCAAGGAGGAGGTCGACCGGCTCGCTCAGCCGCCGGCCGGCTTCGGTGTCTTCCTGCAGGCGAACGAGGACGGCACCGCCGACATCTTCACCGGGGGCCGCAAGCTCCGGGTGAACGTCAGCCCCAGCGTCGAGCTCGACGACCTGCGGCGCGGCCAGGAGGTCATGCTCAACGAGGCGCTCAACGTGGTCGAGGCCATGGAGTACGAGAGCGTCGGCGACATCGTCACCCTCAAGGAGATCCTGGAGGACGGCGAGCGCGCCCTCGTGCTGGGGCACACCGACGAGGAGCGGGTGGTGCGGCTCGCCGAGCCGCTGCTGGACGTCACCATCCGCCCCGGCGACGCCCTCCTGCTCGAGCCCCGCTCCGGCTACGTCTACGAGGTCGTGCCCAAGAGCGAGGTCGAGGAGCTGGTCCTCGAAGAGGTCCCCGACATCGGCTACGAGCAGATCGGCGGCCTCGGCAACCAGATCGAGGCCATCCGCGACGCGGTGGAGCTGCCGTACCTCTACCCGGACCTGTTCAAGGAGCACGAGCTGCGCCCGCCCAAGGGTGTGCTGCTCTACGGCCCGCCCGGCTGCGGCAAGACGCTCATCGCCAAGGCCGTCGCGAACTCGCTGGCCAAGAAGGTCGCCGAGGTCACCGGCCAGGCCGCGGGCAAGAGCTTCTTCCTGAACATCAAGGGACCCGAGCTGCTCAACAAGTACGTCGGCGAGACCGAGCGGCAGATCCGCCTGGTCTTCCAGCGTGCGCGTGAGAAGGCCAGCGAGGGCACCCCCGTGATCGTCTTCTTCGACGAGATGGAGTCCCTCTTCCGCACCCGTGGCTCCGGTGTCAGCTCGGATGTGGAGAACACCATCGTCCCGCAGCTGCTCGCCGAGATCGACGGCGTGGAGGGCCTGCAGAACGTGGTCGTGATCGGCGCCTCCAACCGCGAGGACATGATCGACCCCGCCATCCTGCGCCCCGGCCGGCTCGACGTGAAGATCAAGATCGAGCGTCCGGACGCCGAGGCGGCGAAGGACATCTTCGGCAAGTACCTCACCGAGCGTCTGCCGCTGCACGCGGACGACCTCGCGGAACACGGCGGCGACAAGAGCGCCACGGTCCAGGGCATGATCCAGACCGCGGTCGAGCACATGTACGCCGAGTCCGAGGAGAACCGCTTCCTGGAGGTCACCTACGCCAACGGCGACAAGGAAGTCCTCTACTTCAAGGACTTCAACTCCGGCGCCATGATCGAGAACATCGTGGGCCGCGCCAAGAAGATGGCGATCAAGGACTTCCTGGAGAAGACCCAGAAGGGCCTCCGCGTCTCCCACCTGCTCCAGGCCTGCGTGGACGAGTTCAAGGAGAACGAGGACCTGCCCAACACCACGAACCCGGACGACTGGGCCCGGATCTCCGGAAAGAAGGGCGAGCGGATCGTCTACATCCGCACCCTCATCACCGGAAAGCAGGGCGCGGACACCGGACGCTCCATCGACACGGTGGCGAACACCGGTCAGTACCTGTAAAGGCAGGGCGGCTGCGGGTGCCCTCGGCGGGTACCCGCAGCCGACTGTTTTTCGGGCCACGACCGGAGCAGCCAATGACGCAAATGATCTCCCCACCAGCGCAAAGGCGTTCTAGGCTCGTTCCTGCCGCCGAGTCGCGCCGTGCGGGGACGGGCACCGCACACGCACCGGAGCGCCAGCGGTACTTGAGCGGCGCCCACGACCGAGGGTGCCGCCGGGCAAGGAGGGCCGCATGACCGTACGGCGAGTAATGGGCATCGAGACGGAGTACGGGATCTCCGTCCCCGGCCACCCGAACGCCAATGCCATGCTCACCTCGTCCCAGATCGTCAACGCCTACGCGGCGGCGATGCACCGGGCCCGCCGGGCCCGCTGGGACTTCGAGGAGGAGAATCCGCTGCGGGACGCGCGAGGCTTCGACCTCGCCCGGGAGGCCGCCGACGCCAGCCAGCTCACCGACGAGGACATCGGCCTGGCCAATGTGATCCTCACCAACGGTGCCCGTCTGTACGTCGACCACGCCCACCCCGAGTACAGCGCCCCCGAGGTCACCAACCCCCGCGACGCCGTCCTGTGGGACAAGGCCGGCGAGCGGATCATGGCCGAGGCCGCCGAGCGGGCGGCCCAGCTGCCCGGCGCCCAGCCGATCCACCTCTACAAGAACAACACCGACAACAAGGGCGCCTCCTACGGCACGCACGAGAACTACCTGATGAAGCGGGAGACCCCGTTCTCGGACATCGTGCGCCACCTCACGCCCTTCTTCGTCTCCCGCCAGGTCTTCGCCGGCGCGGGCCGCGTCGGCATCGGCCAGGACGGGCACGAGCACGGCTTCCAGCTCAGCCAGCGCGCGGACTACTTCGAGGTCGAGGTCGGCCTGGAGACCACGCTCAAGCGCCCGATCATCAACACCCGCGACGAGCCGCACGCGGACGCCGAGAAGTACCGCCGACTGCACGTGATCATCGGCGACGCCAACCTCTCGGAGATCTCCACCTACCTCAAGCTGGGCACGACCGCCCTGGTCCTGTCCATGATCGAGGACGGCTTCATCGCCGTGGACCTCGCCGTCGACCAGCCCGTGCGCACCCTGCACCAGGTCTCGCACGACCCGTCGCTCAAGCGCCTGGTCACCCTGCGCAGCGGGCGCACACTCACCGCGGTCCAGCTGCAGATGGAGTACTTCGAGCTGGCCCGCAAGTACGTCGAGGAGCGCTTCGGCGCCGACGCCGACGACCAGACCAAGGACGTGCTCAGCCGCTGGGAGGACACCCTCACCCGGCTGGAGAACGACCCGATGAGCCTGGCCGGCGAGCTGGACTGGGTCGCCAAGCGGGAGCTGATGGAGGGCTACCGCCGGCGTGACAACCTCGACTGGGACGCGGCCCGGTTGCACCTGGTCGACCTCCAGTACGCCGACGTACGCGCCGAGAAGGGCCTGTACAACCGCCTGGTGGCCCGTGGGCGCATCAAGCGGCTGCTGGACGAGTCCGAGGTCGACCGGGCGCGTACGAAGCCGCCGGAGGACACGCGCGCGTACTTCCGCGGTCGCTGCCTGGAGCAGTACGCGGACGACGTCGCCGCCGCGAGCTGGGACTCGGTCATCTTCGATCTGCCCGGCCGCGACTCCCTCCAGCGCGTTCCAACCCTGGAACCGCTACGCGGAACGCGAAATCACGTCAAGGAGCTGCTCGACCGCTGTCGTACCGCGGAAGACCTGGTCAGGGTCCTGTCCGGCAACTGACAGCGGTCAGCGGGTACTCGTTCCGACCCGGGCGGCCGGGGTGGAAACACCACCGCCCGGGAATCATCCAGGTGGCCCCCGCAATCTTGTGGAAACTGCGGGGCCGATGTCGGACCCGGACTATAGGGTCTGATCATCACCGATCGGCAGGCGAACTGAGCGGGGTGAGGGTTATGGCGACCAAGGACACCGGCGGCGGCCAGCAGAAGGCCACCCGGTCCACGGAAGAGGTCGAGGAGCAGGCGCAGGACGCGCAGGCCTCGGAGGACCTCAAGGAACGGCACGAGAAGCTGAGCGACGACGTGGACTCGGTGCTGGACGAGATCGACGACGTACTCGAGGAAAACGCCGAGGATTTCGTGCGGTCCTTCGTGCAAAAAGGTGGCGAGTAGAGGCGATTTGGTCGCCTGGCCTTCGAAATGAAGGACACGGGGGGTTCGGGTGGCTGAGGAGCCGGACGCGAAGGCATGCAGGAAATGCGGGCGCAGCCTGCCTCTTGCTGCCTTCGCGCGGGACAGGCATCGGCGGGACGGCCTGCAGGTGCACTGCCGGGAGTGCGTGGCGGAGTACGGCGCCGCGCACTACCGACGCCGCCGGGAGGCCATGGGGAAGCCGGTCCGGGAGAAGGCGGACGTCCCGGCGGGGCACAAGCTGTGCCGGAGCTGTGGCCAGGTGAAGCCGCACAGCGAATGGCATCGCAATGCGACCGCTTCCGACGGTCTGTCGACGCGCTGCAAGGCGTGCCGGGCCGCGCTCGGACGAGAGGACCATCTGAGGCGCACGTACGGCATCACCAGGGCCGAGCGCGATCGGCTGGTCACCTCCCAAGGCGGCGTCTGCTGCATCTGTCTTGCGGCTCCGCCGGCACATGTGGATCACTGCCATGAGACGGGTAGGGTCCGTGGCGTACTGTGCTTCAGCTGCAATGCCGCACTGGGGCAGTTCAAGGATCAGCCCGAGGTCATCAGGCGGGCTGCTGCTTATGTGGAAGGAATCGCGTGGAAGCCAACACTCGTAGCACCGGGCGTCTACCAGCTGCCTTCCTGACGCCAGGATCCTCTTCGTTCATGGACTTCCTCGCCGGGCACCAGCCGGAGCTGCTGCCCGGCAACCGGCAGCTGCCGCCCACCCAGGGTGTACTCGAGGCGCCGCACGGCACGACCATCGTGGCCGTGACGTTCCCCGGCGGCGTGGTGCTCGCCGGTGACCGCCGGGCCACGATGGGCAACGTGATCGCCCAGCGGGACATCGAGAAGGTCTTCCCGGCCGACGAGTACTCGGCCGTGGGCATCGCCGGCACCGCCGGCCTGGCCGTCGAGATGGTCAAGCTCTTCCAGCTGGAGCTGGAGCACTTCGAGAAGGTCGAGGGCGCCCAGCTGTCCCTGGAGGGCAAGGCGAACCGGCTGTCGACCATGATCCGTTCCAACCTCGGCATGGCCATGCAGGGCCTGGCCGTGGTGCCCCTCTTCGCGGGGTACGACCTGGACCGCGAGAAGGGCCGCATCTTCTCCTACGACGTCACGGGCGGCCGCTCCGAGGAGCACAACTTCGCGGCGACGGGTTCCGGCTCGATCTTCGCGCGCGGTGCGATGAAGAAGCTGTTCCGTGACGACCTGACCGAGGAGCAGGCCACCACGCTCGTGGTGCAGGCCCTCTATGACGCGGCTGACGACGACTCGGCGACCGGCGGTCCCGATGTCGCCCGCCGGATCTACCCGATCATCACCGTGATCACCGAGGACGGCTTCCGCCGGCTCACCGAGCAGGAGGCCTCCGAGCTGTCCCGCGCGGTGCTCCAGAGGCGCCTGGAGGAGCCCGACGGCCCCAAGGCCGCCCTGCTCTGAGCGCGGGCCCGGTTCTTATCAAGGTGATCCAGTGACCATGACAGAAAGGGACGGATAACCGGTGTCGACGCCGTTCTATGTCTCACCCCAGCAGGCCATGGCCGACCGGGCGGAGTACGCCCGCAAGGGCATCGCCCGCGGTCGCAGCCTGGTCGTGCTGCAGTACGCCGACGGCATCGTGTTCGTCGGCGAGAACCCGTCCCGCGCGCTGCACAAGTTCAGCGAGATCTACGACCGGATCGGCTTCGCCGCGGCCGGCAAGTACAACGAGTACGAGAACCTGCGCATCGGCGGCGTCCGCTACGCCGACCTGCGCGGCTACACCTACGACCGCGACGACGTCACCGCGCGCGGCCTGGCCAACGTCTACGCCCAGACGCTGGGCACGATCTTCTCCTCGGCGGCCGAGAAGCCGTACGAGGTGGAGCTGGTGGTGGCCGAGGTCGGGGAGACCCCCGAGGGTGACCAGATCTACCGGCTGCCGCACGACGGCTCGATCGTGGACGAGCACGGCTCGGTCGCGGTCGGCGGCAACGCCGAGCAGATCAGCAGCTTCCTGGACCAGCGCCACCGCGACGGCATGAGCCTCGCGGAGGCCCTGAAGCTGGCCGTGCAGGCCCTGTCCCGGGACACCAACGGCAGCGAGCGGGAGATCCCCGCCGAGCGCCTGGAGGTGGCCGTGCTGGACCGCACGCGTCCGCAGAAGCGCAAGTTCAAGCGCATCGTCGGCCGCCAGCTCGCCCGTCTGCTGGCGGCGGACGGCGCGAGCACGGAAGCCGAGAGCGCGGACGGCTCCGAGGACTCAGCGTACGCGTCCTCGTACGGCTCCCAGCCCTCCTCCGGCAGGCCGCCGACCGAAATCCGGGTGTAGGCGCCCGGCACGTCGGC
>NZ_JBEYXJ010000042.1:0-65266 GCF_040645015.1 Streptomyces sp. NPDC046881
CGGCGCTGTTTCCGTGCGGGCTGGGCGACCACTCCCCGGGGGCGTGCGCGGGGGTGGATCTCGCGCCGCGCGCCGACGGGTACGGCCTGGTGCTGGGCCAGGACGGGGAGGGCGCTCGCTGGACGGTCGTCATCGACGACGTCTCGCTGGTCGCCGTGGCGATCGCCTCCTGGGACTGCGGCATGGAGTACGAGCTGTCGCCGGACGAGCGCGCGGTCGTGACCGCCCTGCCGGGGTGGCCCCTGGCCGTCGCCGTCGCGGCACCCGGCGTGCCCGCTCCGCACGACCCCGCTCCGGAGGAGGCGGGCCGGCCGGCGCTCAGCCCGCCGGACACCGGCTCCTGGGGGCCCGCGCAGCGCCGTCTCGGTGCCGACGAGATCGCGTTGCAGTGGGCCGCCTGGCGGGAGCAGATCGACGACGCCGACTTCCCCGCGCCGGGTGGGCGGGCGGAGGCCACGGAGTCCGCGCCGAAGACCGATGGGGCTTCGTCCGGCGGGCACACCGGTGTCCGCCGGGTGCTCTCGGAGGCGCGCGCCTATGTCGACTCCCCGCCGCCGCTCGGCCGGGTGCGCTCGTCGTTCGCCCCGGGCGAGGCCCGGACCCTGCGCGCCGACGGCCCCGGCTGGTCGATCGTGGCCCGCACCGACGACATCGCCTTCGTCCTGCTCGACGAGGAGCCCGGTGAGGTCCTGCCGGTGGGCCGGGGCCCGGAACTGCCGGGACTGCTGGAGGCGCTCGACAAGATGGCCGTACGGCCCCTGTGAGCCGTGGCGGCCGGGCGGTGCCTCCCGTGCCGCCGCAGGAACCGTGCCGCGGGTGGCGGCGCGGCCCCCGACGGCTCGGCCGGCCCGCGCGGGCGCCCCGGCGACCGGTCCCGCGCCGTGCGCCGGTGCCTCAGCTGCCTCAGCGGCCGAGTTCCTTGCGGGTGACCCGGCGCAGCCTGCGCCGCTGCGAGGGGTCCAGGGCGAGGTACGCGGCCACTGGGACACCCACGACGATCAGGAATGCCACCCACCAGGGCAGCCATATCAGCAGGATCAGCCCGACCGCCACGCCACCTGCGGCGATCTTCGCGTTCATCGACATGAGCGTCGCCTCCTTCGCGGCCACTGCCGCTCTCTGATCTGAGAACGGCCTCCCCCTTCCCGCGGTTCCACGCCCCGCCCCTGAGACATCCCTGAGACCCGCCCCTAGGAGCTTCTGCCCCGTCGTACCGGGCCCCCGCTCACCCCCGCACTCGACAGCGGCAGCGGCAGCGGTCATCGTGCTGTACCCTCGGCGACTCCGTCCGAGTAGTCAAATTTGAGGAGTGCGGCAGAGCTGTGCAGATGATCCCCTCGGCACCACCCTCCGACCTGTCCGAACTGGCCCAGTGCTGCATGGTTTTCCTGCCGTCCGACCCTGCGCGGGCGGGCCGGATCGGGTTCTGGCAACCGGACGGCGGGACCCCGCCCACGCCCGCGGACGGCTCCCTGACCGATCTGGAGCCGGCGTTGCCCTCGGCGGACGGCGGCGTCGAGCGCGTTCCGGTACCCGCCCTCCTGCTGCCGGTCCGCGACGCCCTTCCGGTGCTCACGCGCGCGCGTGCGCTGCCGCGGGAGCACCGGAGCGCGGCCTTCTGGCGGACCGCCTACGAACTCGCCCTGGGGTTCCTGGCGCGCGGTCAGCTCCTGCCCGGCCTGTCCCCCGGCGACCACGACACCTGGCGCGTGGGTCCGCTGTCGGCACGCGATGCGGAGCTGGTCCGGGAACTGGCCGCCGCCATGCCTCCCGAGGCTCATGCCGTGCCGCTCCCGGGGGACGGACCGCCGCTGCTGCCCGACCCGGAACGGCTGCTGCGCGCCTTCCTCGACGCGGTCGCCGACGTGCTCCCCCGCTCCCCCGCCGCGCCGCTGGTGACCGGTGGCCCCGCGTACGCGGCACCCGAGCCGCGGCGTCTGCCCGCACTGCGCGCGTGGGCCGACGACATCGCCGCCGCCCACGACGCGGGAGTGCGGCTGTCGCTGCGCGTGGAGGCGTCCGGCCTCGACGACGCCATGCCCCGGGACGACGCTCCGGTCCGCTTCCGCGCGGTACTCCAGGTGCACGGCGGGAGCGGATCGGACGACGTCATGGATGCCGCCGGTCTGTGGACCGGTGCGGACGCCGGGAGCGCGGCGTCCGCTCCCCGCGCGCGTGCGGACGCCCTGCTGGCACTGCGGCGTGCCGCCCGGGCCTGGCCCCCGCTGACGCCCCTGCTCTCCGCCGCCGTGCCCGACGCGGTGGACCTCGCCGACGAGGAGATCGCCGAGTTGCTGGGTGAGGGCGCGCGGGCGCTGGCCGCCGTGGGAGTGGAGGTGCACTGGCCGAAGCACCTGGCGCGCGGCCTCACCGCGCACGCGGCCGTCGGCCCGCCGGACGACGGCGCCCCCTCACCCGGAGCGGCCCCGGCCCCGCCGTCGCTCCTCTCCACGGACACGAAGGTCACGTTCCGCTGGTGGTTCGACCTGGGCGGGCGGGAGTTGTCCCGGGAGGAGGTCGACCGGCTCGCGGAGGCCAAACGGCCGCTGGTGCGGCTGCGCGACGGCTGGGTCCTGGTCGATCCCCGGGAGGCGGAGCGGGCCCGGACCGAGCCGGATCGCTCCCTCGCTCCCGTCGAGGCGCTGGCCGCGGCGCTGACGGGTGCGACGGAGGTCGACGGCCGACGGGTCGACGTACGGCCCACGGGATGGCTCGCGGGGCTGCGCGAGCGGCTCACAGCCACCGAGCCGGTCCCCGGCGTGGCACAGCCGCCGGGCCTGGCCGCGACCCTGCGGGACTACCAGCTGCGCGGTCTCGACTGGCTGGCCCGCACGACCTCCCTCGGCCTGGGCTGCTGTCTGGCCGACGACATGGGTCTCGGCAAGACGGTCACGCTGATCGCGCTGCATCTGCACCGGCAGACGGCCCCTGCGGCGGCCGGTCCCACGCTCGTCGTCTGCCCGGCCTCGCTGCTCGGCAACTGGCAGCGTGAGATCGAGCGGTTCGCCCCCGGCGTGCCGGTGCTCCGTTTCCACGGACCCGGGCGCGACCTGGGGGTGCCGGCGGACGGGGAGTTCGTCCTGACGACGTACGGGACGATGCGCCTGGACGCGGCGCGGCTCGCCGGGGTGCCCTGGGGGATGGTCGTGGCCGACGAGGCCCAGCACGTGAAGAACCCTTACTCCGCGACCGCGCGGGCCCTGCGCTCGATCGGCGCACGCGCGCGCGTGGCGCTGACGGGCACCCCGGTGGAGAACAACCTCACCGAACTGTGGGCGATCCTCGACTGGACGACACCGGGCCTGCTCGGCGGTCTCGGCGGCTTCCGCGCGCGGTACGCGCAGCCCGTCGAGGGCGGCGGCGACCCCGCCGCCGCACAGCGGCTCGCCCGGCTCGCCGGACCGTTCCTGCTGCGGCGGCGCAAGTCCGATCCGGGCATCGCCCCGGAGCTTCCGCCGAAGACCGAGACCGATCATCCGGTGGCGCTCACTGCGGAACAGGCGGGTCTGTACGAGGCGTTGGTGCGCGAGACCCTGGCGGATCTCGCGACCGCCGACGACATGACCCGTCGGGGCCGGATCGTGCGGCTGCTGACCGGCCTGAAGCAGATCTGCAACCACCCGGCGCAGTTCCTGAAGGAGGAGGACGCGCGGCTCGCGGGTCGATCTGGGAAGCTGGAGCTGCTGGACGAACTGCTCGGCACCATCCTCGCGGAGGGCTCGGGCGTGCTGGTCTTCACCCAGTACGTGCGCATGGCCCGGCTGCTCGAACGGCACCTGGCGGACCGCGGGGTGCCCTCGCTGCTGCTGCACGGCGGGACGCCGGTCGCCCTGCGCGAGGAGCTGGTCCGGCGCTTCCAGGCGGGCGAGGCGCCGGTGTTCCTGCTGTCGCTCAAGGCCGCCGGGACGGGACTGAACCTCACCCGGGCCGAGCACGTCGTGCACTACGACCGCTGGTGGAATCCGGCGGTGGAGGCACAGGCCACCGACCGCGCGTACCGCATCGGGCAGACCCGTCCGGTGCAGGTGCACCGGCTGATCGCCGAGGGGACCCTCGAGGACCGGATCGCGCAGTTGCTGGGCCGCAAACGGGAGCTGGCCGAGGCCGTGCTCGGCAGCGGCGAGGCGGCCCTGACGGAACTGTCGGACGAGGAACTGGCCGCACTGGTGGAACTGCGCGGGGAGGCATGATGAGCCGCTACGACGACGAGCACGGCCGCGACGAGGAGCGCACGTTCGCCGCACTGCCGCCCGCGCGCGGGCGTGGCTTCGCCCGCAGCTGGTGGGGGCAGGCCTGGCTGCGGGCCCTGGAGGACGCGGCCCTGGAAGGGGCGGCGGTCAAGGCGGGACGCCGGCTCGCGCGCGCGGGCGCTGTGGGCGCGGTGACCGCGCGGCCGGGCCGGGTCACGGCCGTCGTACGCGATCCCGGAGGCGCGGCGCACCGGGCCGATGTGCTGCTGCCGGAGCTGTCCGACGCGGAGTGGGCGCGGTTCCAGGATCTCGCGGTGGAGCAGGCCGGGCACATGGCCGCGCTGCTCGACCGGGAGCTCCCGCCCCATCTGGTCGAGGACGCGGCGGTGGCGGGGATCGATCTGCTGCCGGGTCTCGGCGATCTGGAACCGGAGTGCGACTGCGGTGCCTGGGACCACTGCGGGCACACGGCCGCGCTGTGCCACCAGGTGGCGCGGCTGCTGGACGAGGATCCGTTTCTGCTCCTGCTGGTGCGTGGGCGGGAGAAGGACGCCTTCCTCGCCGAGCTGCACGTCCGCGGCACCGCGCAGCCGTCCGGGGAGGCGCCGGCGGCCGCGGGCGTGGACGCGGCCGAGGCGTGGGCGGCTGCCGACATCCTGCCGCCGCTGCCCGGACTGCCGGGGCTCCCGGAGGGCACCGGCACACCGCCGTCCCTGACGGCCGGGGCTGTCGAGGCGCCCGGGATCGACCCCGCGGCACTGGAGCACCTGGCCGGCCGTACCGCCGCGGAGGCTTACCGGCTGCTGGCGGCCGCCCGAGGCGTTGCCCCTGAGCCGTGCCGTGAGCTGACGGCCGCGCAGGACGCCGTACGGCTGGCCTGCGGGCCGGCGCCCGCCGTCGTCGCCGAGCGGCTCGCCGCGGGGTCGGGGCGTGGCCGTGCCGGGCTGGCGGCGGCCGTCCGCGCCTGGCGGCTGGGGGGTGCGGCGGCGCTGACCGTGCTGGATAAGGAACGGGAGGTGGAGGGCGTGGCACTCGCACGCGCGCGTGCCGCCCTGGAGGCGGCCTGGGACGCGGACGAGCGGCCGGAGTTCCACCGGAGCGGCAACCGGTGGACCATCCAGGGTGCGGGCGTCCAGCTGCGGGTCGACCGCGCGGGCCACTGGTGGCCGTACCGCGACGAGGCGGGCCGCTGGGTGCCGGCGGGCGGGGCGGACCCTGATCCCGCGACGGCCCTGGCCTCGGCACGGACCGGGGGAGGTGAGCCGGCAGACCTCTGAGTTCCGGTCCTCGCGAGACCGGCACGATCCGATGAGCCGCGGTCGCCGGCCGTTCACCGCGCGGTCGGCGGGCGTTCCCCCGGGGGCCCGAGGGTGGCCGCAGCCAACGACCTTGTTCCCAGGAGGCCCGATGTCCCCGCATGCCGCCGGACGGCGCCGCGTCCACCGTTCCGTCGCCACCGGTCTGCCGCTGGCCCTGGCCGCCGTCCTCGTGGCCGCGGGGACGGCCGCGGCGGCGCCGTCCGGGGACGCCCGCGTCGTCCGCACGGCGACCCTCGGCGAGATCCCGCTCGGCGCGTTCAGCAACGCGCTGCTGCCCGGCAGTGTGGCCGACGACCACGGGGTGAAGCTGGGCGGCATCGGCAGCGACATCTACCCGGCGGGCCGCAAGGGCGAGTACTGGACGGTGACCGACCGCGGCCCCAACGGTCAGATCAAGGTCGACGGCAAGAAGCGGCGCACCTTCCCGGTGCCCGGTTTCGACCCCGCGATCGTGAGGATCCGGGTCTCCGGCGACAGGGTCGAGGTCGTCGACGCGATCCCGCTGACCACCTCCTCCGGGAAGGCCGTCACCGGGCTGCCGAACCAGAAGGGCCGGGACGAGGCGCCGTACACCTATGACGCGAGCACGCCGCTCTCCTACGACCCGGACGGGCTGGACACCGAGGGCATCGTCCGGGCGGAGGACGGCAGCTTCTGGCTCGTGGACGAGTACGGGCCCTCCCTGGTGCACGTCTCCGCGCGCGGGAGGGTCCTCGCTCGCTATGTGCCCGAGGGGCTCGGTCTGACCGGTGCGGACTACCCGGTGGTGGAGGCGCTGCCGTCGGTCCTGCTGCACCGGAAGGCGAACCGGGGGTTCGAGGGGCTGGCGCTGCTTCCCGGCGGTGACCTGGTGATGGCTCTGCAGAGCCCGCTCTCGCTGCCGGACGCGGACGCGGGGGACGCCTCGCGCACCACGCGGCTGCTGCGCTTCTCACCGCGTCTGAAGGCCGTCACGGCCGAGTACGCCTACCGTTTCGACCCGGTCGGTGTGGTCGACCCAAGCGAGGACGACCCCTCCGAGCTGAAGATCTCGTCGGTGGTGGCGGTCGGCCGCGACCGGCTGCTGGTCGAGGAGCGCACGGACAAGGCGGCCCGGCTGCAGCTGGTCAGGCTGCGGAAGACGTCCGACATCCTCGGCGGCCCGTGGGACGACGACACGACGTCGCCCTCGCTGGAGCAGCTGGACGACCCGGCGACCGCGGGTGTGCCGGTGCTGTCCAAGCAGCTCGTCGTGGACCTGGGCAGGGTCGCCGGGGTGCCCGGGAAGATCGAGGGCATCGCGCGCGTGGATGACGACACGCTCGCGCTCGTCAACGACAACGACTTCGGGATGACGGACGGGGCGGGCGCGTTCGACGCCCGGGGCCGGCTGGTCGACAGCGGAATCAGGACGACCGTGACGTACGTGCGGCTGCCCGGGAAGCGGTGACACCGGCCTCGGGGCCGGGAGGGCCGGGGTGAGACGCTGCCGCTCGCCCCGGCCCTTCCGGGTTCGTCCCGGCCCTTCTCCGGTCAGCCCCGCGCGCCCAGCAGGTGGTCCATGGCCAGCTGGTCGAGGCGTTCGAAGGCCATCCCGCGCGCGGCGGCCGCCTCCACGTCGAAGTCCTCGAAGGCCGCGCGGTCGGCGAGCAGGGCCCGCAGGCCGTCGGCCGCGGTCGGCCGGGCCAGCTCGTCCAGCCGCGACGCGCCAAGCGCCTCCTGCACCTCCGGGTCGGCGCGGAAGGCGGCCGCGCGCTCCTTGAGGACGAGGTAGTTGCGCATGCAGCCCGCCGCCGACGCCCACACGCCGTCGAGGTCCTCGGTCCGCGGCGGCTTGAAGTCGAAGTGGCGCGGCCCGTCGTAGCCGGCGCTCTCCAGGAGGTCGACGAGCCAGAAGGCGGCCCGCAGGTCACCCGCGCCGAACCGCAGGTCCTGGTCGTACTTGATCCCGGACTGGCCGTTGAGGTCGATGTGGAAGAGCTTGCCCGCCCACAGGGCCTGCGCGATGCCGTGCGGGAAGTTCAGCCCGGCCATCTGCTCGTGGCCGACCTCCGGGTTGACGCCGTACAGCTCGGGCCGCTCCAGGCGCTCGATGAAGGCCAGCGCGTGCCCGACGGTGGGCAGCAGGATGTCGCCGCGGGGCTCGTTCGGCTTGGGCTCGATGGCGAACCTCAGGTCGTAGCCCTGGGAGGTGACGTACTCGCCGAGGAGGTCGAAGGCCTCCTTCATCCGGTCCAGGGCGGCGCGTACGTCCTTGGCGGCCCCGGACTCGGCGCCCTCGCGGCCGCCCCAGGCGACGTACGTCCTCGCGCCCAGTTCGGCCGCCAGGTCGATGTTGCGGATCGTCTTGCGCAGGGCGTAGCGGCGCACGTCGCGGTCGTTGGCGGTGAACGCGCCGTCCTTGAAGACGGGGTGCGTGAAGAGGTTCGTGGTGGCCATCGGGACGGTCATCCCGGTGGCGTCCAGGGCCTGCCGGAACCGCTTGACGTGCGACTCGCGCTCGGTGTCCGAGGAGCCGAAGGGGATCAGGTCGTCGTCGTGGAAGGTCACGCCGTAGGCGCCGAGCTCCGCCAGGCGCTGCACCGTCTCGACCGGGTCGAGGGCGCGGCGGGTGGCGTCACCGAACGGGTCCCTTCCCTGCCAGCCGACGGTCCACAGGCCGAAGGTGAACCTGTCCTCGGGGGTGGGCTGGTAGTTCATGCCGCGGCTCCTTGCTGCGTACGACTATTCGTCATGGCGGTTTACAAATTAGTATGCCGACGCACCGCTGGGAAGAGACAAGATGTCTTCGACAGCAAGGTGTCTTCGACAGCCCACCGCACATTCCCGCGGAGCCGCGGAAGAGGGAGAGCCCGATGTCAGCAGTCGAGGGTCCGCTCGTCGTCGGGGTGGACACGTCCACCCAGTCCACGAAGGCACTGGTCGTCGACGCGGCCACCGGGCAGGTGGTGGCGAGCGGCCAGGCCCCGCACACCGTGACCTCCGGGGCGGGCCGGGAGAGCGATCCGCGTCAGTGGTGGGACGCGCTGTGCGCGGCGCTGCGCCAGTGCGGTGACGCGGCGCACGAGGCGGCGGCGGTGTCGATCGGCGGCCAGCAGCACGGCCTGGTCACCCTGGACGAGCACGGCGAGCCGGTGCGCCCGGCGCTGCTGTGGAACGACGTCCGCTCCGCACCGCAGGCCCGCCGTCTGGTGGAGGAGCTGGGCGGGCCGAAGGCCTGGGCGGAGCGCACCGGCAGCGTGCCCGGGGCGTCCTTCACGGCCACCAAGTGGGCGTGGCTCGCCGAGCACGAGCCGGAGGCGGTCCGCGCGACCCGGGCGGTACGGCTCCCCCACGACTACCTCACCGAGCGCCTGACCGGGCAGGGCACGACCGACCGCGGCGACGCCTCGGGCACCGGCTGGTGGGCGTCCGGGACGGAGGCGTACGACGAGGAGACCCTGGCGCACATCGGTCTCGACCCGGCGCTGCTGCCCCGGGTGGTGCGGCCCGGCGAGGTGGCCGGCACCGTGCGGGACAGCCACGACCTGCCGTTCTCCAAGGGCACGCTGGTGGCCCCGGGCACCGGCGACAACGCGGCGGCGGCGCTGGGCCTCGGCCTCCGGCCCGGCACGCCGGTGCTGAGCCTGGGCACCTCCGGCACGGTCTACGCCGTCTCCCGGCGCCGCCCCACCGATCCCACCGGCACGGTGGCCGGCTTCGCCGACGCGCGCGGGGACTGGCTGCCGCTGGCCTGCACCCTGAACTGCACCCTCGCGGTGGACCGCGTCGCGGCCCTGCTGGGCCTGGACCGGGAGGCCGTGGAACCCGGCGGCTCGGTGACGCTGCTGCCCTACCTGGACGGCGAGCGCACCCCGAACCTCCCGCACGCCTCCGGACTGCTGCACGGGCTGCGCCACGACACCACCGCGGGTCAGCTGCTCCAGGCCGCGTACGACGGCGCGGTGCACGCCCTGCTCGGGGCGCTCGGCCTGGTCCTCGACGAGGACGCGGACCGCAGCGCCCCGCTGCTCCTGATCGGCGGCGGCGCCCGGGGCACGGCCTGGCAGCAGACGGTGCGCCGGCTCTCCGGGCGTCCTGTGCAGGTCCCGGAGGCCGGGGAACTGGTCGCCCTGGGCGCGGCGGCACAGGCGGCCGGACTGCTGACCGGCGAGGACCCCGCGGCGGTGGCCCGCCGCTGGAACACGGCCGCTGGCCCGGTCCTGGAGGCCGTGGAGCGGGACGGGTCGACGCTGGAACGGATCACCGGGGTACTCTCCGACGCGGCCCCGCTGCTGGAGCGGGAGACCCGCACCCAGTGACCGAGCCGCCCGCCCGCCGCCGGGCGGCAGACCCCGAGGATTGACGGAGGCATGACCGCACCGCAGCACGAGGCGCGCCCCCCGCGCGCCGGGCGCGCCCTGCCGGACACCCAGCAGGGCATGCGCCGGCGCAACCTCGCCCGGGTGATGCACGCCGTCAGCGCCGAGGGTTCGCTGTCCCGTGCGGCGGTCGCGTCCCGGATCGGGCTGACCCGGGCCGCGGTGTCCACGCTGGTGGACGAGCTGATCCGCTGGGGACTGCTGGAGGAACTGGGCCCCGAGCGGCCGGGCCGGGTCGGCCGGCCCGGGTCCGCGCTGGCGGTGAGCGGCCGTGGCCCGGCCGGGATCGGGGCGGAGATCGGCGTCGACCATCTCGCGGTGTGCGCGGTCGACCTGCGCGGCGAGGTCCGTGCCCGGGCCGTACGACGCGGCGCGAACCGGGGCCGCGCCCCCGGGCCCGTGACCGAGGAGCTGACGGCGCTGATCCACCGGGTCGTCGCGGAGGCGGAACGGGCGGAGCTCTGGCCCGCGGGGCTGGCGGTCGCCGTGCCCGGGCTGGTGGCCCGGGACGCACGGACGGTCGTACGCGCCCCGAACCTCGACTGGCACGACACCGACCTCGGGCGTCTGCTCCCCGGCGACTGGCCGCTGACCGTGGACAACGAGGCGAACTTCGGGGCCCTGGCCGAGCTGTGGCTCGGGGCCGGCACCCCCGGTGACTTCCTGCACGTGTCGGCCGAGATCGGCATCGGTGCCGCGGTCGTCGTCGACGGCCGGCTGCTGCGCGGGACCCGGGGATTCGCGGGCGAGCTGGGCCATGTTCCCGTGCGGCCGGACGGTCCCGCCTGCCCCTGCGGTAGCCGGGGCTGCCTGGAGCAGTACGCGGGTGAGGAGGCGGTCCTGCGCGCGGCCGGGCTGGAGCCGCGCGAGGATCTGGTGGGCCTGCTCGCGGAGCGCGCCGAGGCAGGCGACCCGGCCGTACAGGCCGCCCTGCGGGACGCCGGTACGGCGCTAGGCATCGCCCTGACCGGAGCGGTGAACCTGCTCGACCCGGAGACGGTGGTCCTGGGCGGCGCCCTGGCCGGCCTCTCCCCCTGGCTGCTGCCGTCCCTGGAGACGGAGCTGACGGGCCGTACGGCGGGCCCGGCCTGCCCGGTGACGGTGTCCCCGCTGGGGCCCCAGGGCCCGCTGCTGGGCGCCGCGCACTCGGTCGTCCGAGCGGTACTGGACGATCCGGCCGTGGTGGCGGAACACGCCTGACGCGGCTCCCCGGCCCCGCTTGTCCCCAGCCTCGCCCGATCGGGTGATCGAGTTGTCCACAAGCCGCGACTTGTCCACGGAACCGCGGCACGCCCTTCTGCCCAACCGGCCCGAGCCGTACCGTGAATTCACGCGAGGCACGGCCGACGGACCGTCATGAACGGTCCGCAGCCCGCGAGATGAGCGAGCCGCGCAGGCGGCAGGTGGCAGCGGACCGACAGGTATCGGGGGACACATGAACGGGGAGCCGATCGGGGCACTGCGGCGCGACGCCATCGGAGCGCGCGAGGTCCCGTTCCGGAGCAGCACGGCGAGAGCACCGGCCGCCGCGGTGGCCGCGCCGGTCCCGCCCGGCGCCGCCTTCGCGGGCGGCTGCCTTCCGCCGGCGGTGCCGGCCTCACCCCGGCCGGCCCGAGGCACCAGCCCGACGACCGCTGTGCGGAAGGGAGCCCAGCCACGATGACCGAGCCCCGGATCCTCACCGTGCGCCCCGAACCGGAGCAGTACGCCTGGACGTTCGGCGGGGCGGCTCCGTTGGCGCGGATCGCGCCCGGTACGGTCCTCGACCTGTACACCGAGGACTGCTTCGCCGGCCGGGTCCGCTCCGAGAAGGACCTCGTGTCCGAGGTGTGCGAGTTCCCCTACCTGAACCCGCAGACGGGCCCGTTCCACATCGAGGGCGCCGAACCCGGAGACACCGTGGCGGTGCACTTCGTGTCGATCGAACCGGCCCGCGACTGGGCGGCGTCCACGACGGTCCCCCTCTTCGGCGCGCTCACCTCCACCCGCACCACGGCCACGCTGCAGCCGCCGCTGCCGGAGCAGGTCTGGATCTGGCAGCTGGACCGGGACCGCCGGACCGCCCTGTTCCAGGCGCGGGACAGTGACCTCCGGCTGGAACTGCCCCTGGACCCGATGCACGGCACGGTGGGCGTGGCACCCGCCAACCTGGAGGTGCGCTCGGCCCTGGTGCCGGACGCGCACGGCGGGAACATGGACACGCCCGAGATGCGGGCCGGCGTCACCTGCTACCTGGGGGTCAACGTCGAGGGCGCCCTGCTCAGCCTCGGCGACGGGCACGCCCGGCAGGGAGAGGGCGAGACCTGCGGGGTGGCCGTGGAGTGCGCGATGAACACGGTGGTGGTCGTGGACCTCCTCAAGGACGTCGCCACACCGTGGCCCCGGCTGGAGTCGGACACGCACATCATCTCGACCGGCTCGGCCCGTCCGCTGGAGGACGCGTTCCGGATATCCCAGCTCGACCTGGTGCAGTGGCTGGTGCGCGACTACGGGTTCAGTGAGCTGGACGCCTACCAGTTCGCGGCCCAGGCGGTCGAATCACCGCTGGCCAACGTGTGCGACACGAACTACACGTGCGTGGCCAGGCTCCGCAAGGAGTGGCTGCCCGCGCGGGAGACGTACCGCGGCGTGCACGCGCGGCTGCGGGAGACCGCGCGAGCCCTGCGCGGCTGACGCGCTTGCCCGTAGCCCTGACTCCCGAACGGCCTTCCGAAGGCATCCCGAAAGGCATCCCGCCATGGACATGGACAGAGCCGAACCGCGGCTCAGCCGGCGACGGCTGCTGAAGGGCGCGGCGCTCGCCGCCGTCCCCTACGCGCTCCTCCCCGACCCGCGTGCCGGAGCGCAGACCGGGTTCGTCGACTACCCGCCGGCCGAGTGGCGGCCGGCGAGCGGCTCCAACTACACGGTGGCCGACCGCCCCGGCGACTACGTGATCGACCGGGTCGTCATCCACGTGACACAGGAGACGTACGCCGACACGCTGGCGATCTTCGGCAATCCGAACAAGCAGGTCTCCGCGCACTACGTGGTCCGCTCGGCGGACGGGCACGTCGCGCAGTGCGTGCATGAGGCCGACATCGCCTGGCACGCGGGCAACTGGACCTACAACACGCGCAGCATCGGCATCGAGCACGAGGGCTGGGTGGACCAGCCCGGCTACTTCACCAACGCCCTCTACGAGGAGTCGGCGAAGCTCACGGCGGCGATCTGCGCCACGTACGGCATCCCCCGCGACCGGAAGCACATCATCGGCCACTATCAGGTGCCCGGCACCGACCACGCCGACCCGGGGCCGTACTGGGACTGGGTGCGCTACATCAGACTGGTCAACTTCGCCTGACCCGGGCGGAGCCGCCGTCGCACCGGTTGTCCGCGCGAACACCGGGGGTGACGATGGTCCCAGCCGCCGAGGTACCGCCGTTCACCGTCCGCCGGGGAGGCCGAGTTGACCGATCCGTGGGTTGCCCTGGAGCCGGGGGCCGACCCCGCCGAGCGCGTCCGGGCGCTGCGCCGCGCGCACGAGACGTTCACCACGGCCGGGACTGTGCCGCGCCCGGTGCGGTCGGTGGTGGCGGAGTCGTGGCGGCGCAGCGCGCGGGCAGGGGTCGGGCCGGACGGCACCGCCAGCGTGGAGCTGACCGACGGCGACCTCGGCGCCTACCGCGCGCAGCATCCGCTGGCCCGGGTGATGCCGCTGTTCCGGGAACTGATGGGCACGTTCGCGGCCGACGGCGAGCATCTGCTGGCGGTGTGCGACGCGTACGGCAGGCTGTTGTGGGTGGAGGGGCATGCGGCGACCCGGCGCCGCGCGGACCGGATGAACTTCGTGCCCGGGGCCCGCTGGTCGGAGAGCGCGGTCGGCACCAACGCACCGGGTACGGCGGTCGCCGTGGGCCGGCCCGTGCAGGTGTTCGCCGCCGAGCACTTCATACGGCGGGTGCAGCCGTGGACGTGCGCCGCCGCTCCGGTGCACGATCCACGCACCGGACGGGTCCTGGGGGCCGTGGACATCACCGGCGGGGACGGGCTCGCCCATCCGCACAGCCTCGGATTCGTGCAGGCGGTGGCGCGGGCCGCCGAGGCACAGCTCGCCCTGCTCGCCCCGCCGCCCGCCGCCGGGGAGGGGCCGCTGCTGAGCGCGCTGGGCCGGGACGAGGCCGAACTCGTCCTGGACGGGCGGCGGATCAGGCTCAGCCGCCGGCACAGCGAGATCCTCGTGCTGCTCTCCCGGCGTCCCGAGGGCCTGAGCGGTGACGAGCTGCTGTGCGCGCTGTACGCGGACGAGTCGGTGACGCCGGTGACGTTGCGGGCCGAACTCGCCCGCCTGCGCAGGCTGCTGGGCCCGGCGCTGCTCGCCTCGCGGCCGTACCGGCTGACGGCCGCGGTCGAGTCGGACGCCACCGTGGTGGAGCGGCGGCTGGAGGCGGGTGCGCTCACCGCGGCGGCGGAGGCGTACACCGGACCGCTGCTGCCCGGATCGCAGGCCCCGGCGATCGTGCGGCTGCGGGAGCGGCTCGCGGGCGCGCTGCGCACGGCGCTGATCGCGCACCGCGATCCCGACCTGCTGGCGGACTGGACGCACGCCCCGTGGGGCGAGGACGACGTCGAGGTGTGGCGGGCGCTCGCGGCGGTGCGCCCGACGGCCCCGGTCCGCGCCCGGCTCGCCGCGCTGGAGACCGAGCTGGCGGCACCGGCCGGCCGGGCACCGGCGCGGACCTGCGGTGCAACGTACGTGCAACGTCCGCTTGCCTAGCCTCGCGCCGAGAGCTGCCCAACGGCGGGCAGCACTGCACCGGGAGGCAGACCAGCATGACTCGTTACGCGGCGCCGGGCACCGAAGGCGCGATCGTCTCCTACCAGGCACGCTACGACCACTTCATCGGCGGCGCCTATGTGCCGCCGGCGCGCGGGCAGTACTTCGAGAATCCGTCGCCGGTCAACGGGCAGCCGTTCACGGAGATCGCGCGCGGTACCGCGGAGGACGTCGAGCGGGCGCTGGACGCGGCGCACGAGGCGGCACCCGGGTGGGGCCGTACGCCGGTGGCGGAGCGCTCCGACGTCCTGCTGAAGATCGCCGACCGGATGGAGGCGTACCTGGAGCCGCTGGCGGTGGCCGAGAGCTGGGAGAACGGCAAGCCGGTGCGGGAGACGCTGGCCGCCGACATCCCGCTCGCGATCGACCACTTCCGCTACTTCGCGGGGGCGATCCGGGCGCAGGAGGGTTCGCTGGGCGAGGTGGACGACGACACGGTGGCCTACCACTTCCACGAGCCGCTCGGGGTCGTCGCGCAGATCATCCCGTGGAACTTCCCGATCCTGATGGCCGCCTGGAAGCTGGCGCCGGCGCTGGCCGCGGGGAACGCGGTGGTCCTCAAACCGGCCGAGCAGACCCCGGCCTCCATCCACTACTGGCTGAGCCTGGTCGCGGACCTGCTGCCGCCGGGCGTGCTGAACATCGTCAACGGCTTCGGTGTGGAGGCGGGCAAGCCGCTGGCGTCGAGCCCGCGGGTGGCGAAGGTCGCGTTCACCGGGGAGACCACGACCGGGCGGCTGATCATGCAGTACGCCTCGGAGAACATCAAGCCGGTCACCCTGGAGCTCGGCGGGAAGTCGCCGAACATCTTCTTCGACGACGTGTGGGCGCACGACGATGACTTCCGCGACAAGGCGCTCGAAGGCTTCACGATGTTCGCGCTCAACCAGGGCGAGGTCTGCACGTGCCCCTCCCGGGCGCTGATCCAGCGCGGTCACTACGCGGAGTTCCTGGAGGCGGCCGTCGAGCGCACCCGGCGCATCAAGCCGGGCCATCCGCTGGACACCGACACCATGATCGGCGCCCAGGCCTCCAACGACCAGCTGGAGAAGATCCTCTCCTACCTGGACATCGGCCGCCAGGAAGGCGCGAGGATCCTCACGGGCGGGGAACGGATCGAGCACGACGGCGAGTTGAAGGGCGGCTACTACGTCCAGCCGACCATCTTCGAGGGCGACAACCGCATGCGGATCTTCCAGGAGGAGATCTTCGGTCCGGTCGTCTCGGTGGCCTCCTTCGACGACTTCGACGACGCGATCAAGATCGCCAACGACACGCTGTACGGCCTGGGCGCGGGCGTGTGGACCCGGGACATCAACACCGCCTACCGCGCGGGCCGCGCGATCCAGGCGGGCCGGGTGTGGACCAACTGCTACCACGCCTACCCCGCGCACGCGGCGTTCGGCGGCTACAAGCAGTCCGGGATCGGCCGCGAGACCCACAAGATGATGCTGGAGCACTACCAGCAGACGAAGAACCTTCTGGTGTCGTACTCGCCGAAGAAGCTGGGCTTCTTCTAGAGGCACGAAGAGGCGCCTGAACTGGGCTTTTGCCCGCCAGGCGCCTTCCTCTCGGAGCTCCTCAGGCGTGGGCGCGTGCCCGCGTCACCACTGGCAGTGGACGTGAGTGCTGTGCCCGCTGTGGCCCGGCCCCAGTACGAGCTTGGCGCCGTACGACTTGCACGCCTTCATCAGACGCTTCGCCTTGGTCAGGCCGGGCCCACGGGTGGAGACGTACGAGCCGTTGACGATGTCGACGTCGAACGCCCGCCCCTTGTAGTGGGCCGAGTTCGGCGAGTGCTTGCTGCCGGCGATCGCCGTGACGCGGAAGGTGAACCGCTTCTTCGCGTTCAGCTGCTGCATGGCGTGGAGCATCTTCGCGTTCAGCGCGACCTTGGCGCCCCGCGGGTGGGCGTACCTGCTGGTGTACGCCTTCTTGCCGCGCGCGGCGTCCCTGATGTTGGCCTTCGCCGTCGAACGGGCGTCCTTCACCCCGCTGATGTGGTGGTTGAGCAGTGTGATTCCGTTGTTCTTGGCGATCTTCTTCGCCGACGCCTGGGCCGACGGTATGGCGATGGTCTCCGCGGCGGCGGCGGCCGCTGCGGTCGTGCGCGGTGCGGCGGGCTGAGCGACGGCGGGCAGGGCCGCGCCGGCCGTGAGCGACGATGCGAGGGCGGCGGAGGCCAGGAGCCTGGTGGGCTTCATGCGCTGGTTCCTTCCGGGTGTCCGGGTAGCCGAGTGGGGCGCAAGGAGCCGGACAGGGCGCACGCGCCCTGTCCGGACTTGGGCGGTGCTCAGTTGACGACCTTCAGCTGCTTCGGCCAGCCGTGCCTGTTCGCGGTGCGGAACAGCTCCTTGATGTCCTTGGGCGAGAGCTTGATGCAGCCCAGGGAGTGGTAGTCCCCGGCTCCGTCCCAGCGGTACGGGTTGTCTCCGTTCGTCTTCCTGCCCTGCTTGCCGTTGGGGAGCATCTCGCTGTGGATGAACAGCGCGTCGCGCACGACCTTGCGCTGGTCGGGCTTGGGCTTGCACCACTTGTTGGAGAGGGGGATGGCGTAGCCGTTGATGCCCTTCTCCCCGCCGTTCTTCCTCGTCGTCTGCTTGCCGACGTTGTACGTCCCGGTGGGCAGCCATCCCGCGTTCTTGGCGCACTCGTTCGTGCTGCCGTTGCCGGATCCGGCCCGCCAGTCGTCGATCTTCCGGTCCTTGCCCGGCTGGCTCTTCATGTAGTACAGCCGCGACTTGGTGGGGTCGGACCAGTTCTTGTTGAAGAGGAAGTAGTACTCGCTGGTCTTGCCGGCGGCCTTCGCGACGGCCGGTGCGTCGACGGCCACCACGCCGCCCGGCGCCGGCGCCGCCTGGGTGGGCTGTGCGACGGCCATGGCGCCGCCCGCCAGCAGCACACCTGTCAGGGCCGCACTCGTGAGTCGGTTCACTGTTCCGCTCCTTCAGGTCTCGGAAATCCCCCGCGTTCCTCGGGGAGCGGCTCGATCCTGAATGGCCGATCCTGTGCGAACCTTGGCGAATCCTTGGCCCGCTGGTCATGCCGTGCGCTGGCTAGCATGTGCGGCCGGGGGAGGAGAAACGGATGGACACTGAGTTGGGCGTGCTCGGCTCCGTCGAGGCACGCGTCGCCGGCAGACCGGTCGACCTCGGTCCCGCCCGCCAGCGGTGCGTCCTCGCGGTTCTGGTCGTCGAGGCCAACCACCACGTACCGGTCGACGAACTCACCTACCGGGTCTGGGGACACAGCCCTCCGCGCGAGCCCCGTAGCAGCCTGTACAGCTACCTCTCCCGATTACGCCGTGTCCTCGGCGACGCCGAGGACGTGCGCCTCGACCGACAGGCGGGCGGCTACCTGCTGACCGTGGATCCGGGCGCCGTGGATCTGCACCGTTTCCGTGACCTGATCGCGCGGGCGCGCGCCGCCACCGACGAGGCCGCCGCTGCGGTCCTGTTCGACGACGCGCTCGGACTGTGGCGGGGACCGGCCTTCGGCACCCTCGACACCCCGTGGCTCAGCGATCTGCGCGACGTCCTGGCCCAGGAGCGGGTCACCGCCCAGCTCGACCGCAACGACATCCAGCTGAGCCGGGGGCGCCACGCCGAACTGATCGCCGGTCTCCTCGCGCTGACGGCCGAGCACCCGCTGGACGAGCGCCTCGCCGGCCAGTACATGCTCGCCCTGTACCGAAGTGGCCGCCCGTCCAGCGCACTTGCCGTCTACCGAGACATCCACGACAGGCTTGCCGAGGAGCTCGGGACCAGTCCGCACCCGTCCCTGCAAAACCTCCACCAGGAGATCCTGCGGTCCTCCCCGTCCCTCGCCGTGTCGCCGGCCGCCCCCGCGTCCGCGCACGCACCGGACACGGCCGCGCCGCAGTCCCTCCCCGACCCGTCGCCCGGGCCCGTACCGCCGCCCGTGCCGGTGGCGCAGCAACTGCCGGCTCCGCCACCGGCCTTCGTCGGCAGAACCCGTGAAATCGGCTTGCTGGACCGGTTGGTGGACCGCGACGGCGAGGCGGAAACCACCGTCGGCATCGCGGCGATCACCGGCACGGGAGGCGTCGGCAAGACCTGCCTGGCCCTGCGGTGGGCCCACGACAACGTGGACAGGTTTCCCGACGGGCATCTCTACACCAACCTCCGGGGGTTCGACGCCACCGGTCGCCCCACGCCCCCCGACGAGGTGCTCCGCGCCTTCCTCGAAGCGCTCGGCACAGCCCCCGGCGCGGTCCCGGCCGGTACCGACGCGCAGGCCGGTCTCTACCGCACCCTGACCGCCGGCCGCAGGATGCTGATCCTGCTCGACAACGCCCACGACACCGACCAGGTACTGCCCCTCCTGCCTGGCGGCTCGTCCTGCACGGTCGTCGTGACCAGTCGCCGGCAGCTCACGGGGCTGACATGTGCGCACGGCGCACGGCCGCTCGCGTTGGACGCCCTCGCGCCCGACGAGGCCCGGCGGTTGTTCAGCCGCCACCTCGGATCCGAGCGCGTCGGCGCCGAACCCCGGGCCGCCACCCGGATCCTGGAACGCTGCGCCGGCCTGCCGCTGGCGATCAGCATCCTGGCCGCACGCGCCGCGGCCAACCCCTCGTTCCCGCTCCAGGCTCTCGCCTCCGAGCTGGACGCCGCCTGGGAGAGCCTCGACGCCTTCGACGGGGGCGACCGGTCGGCTGACCTGCGCGCCGTGTTCTCCTGGTCGTACGCGGCACTCGACACCGGCCCGCGCCGGCTCTTCCGGCTGCTCGGGACGCACCCGGGACCGGATATCGCCGTCCCCGCCGCTGCCGCCGTGGCGGGCCTCGGTCCGCGCGAGACACGGTCGCTGCTCGTGGAACTCGCCCGTGCCCACCTGGTGTCGGAACACGCTCCGGGCCGCTACACACTCCACGATCTGCTGCGCGAGTACGCCGTCGAGCTGTCCGCCGAAGACCCCGAAACGCCGCAGGCCCTCCTGCGCGGCGTCGACCATTCCCTGCACACGGCTCACGCCTGCGACCGACTGCTCTGGCCGCACCGTGATCCGATCACCCTGACGGCGACGGCCCCTGGTGCGGCGCCCGTGCAGCCCGCAGACGACCGGGAGGCACTGCAGTGGTTCGAGACCGAGCACGCCGTGCTCGCGGCCACGGTCGAGCAGACCCGCCGAGCCGGGCTGCACCGCCACACATGCCAACTGGCCTGGGCTCTGAGTACGTATCACGGCCGGAAGGCCAAATGGCACGACGTGATCGCGACCCAGACGGCCGCCCTCGAGGCCGCGACCGCCCTGGACGATCCCTCGGAGCAGGCACATGCCCATCGTGAACTCGGCTGCGCCTACAACGAGATCGGCCAGCACGAGGAGGCGGACGATCACCTCGCGCGTGCTCTGGAGCTCTACCACGCCCTGGAGGACCACACGGGCGAGGCCCAGACCCATCTCGTACTCGGCTGGATCTGCGACCGGTTCGGTGATCAACGGGAAGCCCTCCACCATGATCTTCTCGCCCTGGAGCTGTTCCAGGCGGCCGGCTACCTCGCCGGCCAGGCCAGGGCGCTCAACGCAGTCGGCTGGGACTACGCCCAGCTGAGCGAGTACGAGTCGGCGGCGGCCCACTGCCGGGAGGCCCTTGCCATCCAGCAGAAACTCGGGGACCGCCGCGGCGAGGCCAACACCTGGGACAGCCTGGGCTTCGCGTACCAGCACCTGGGCGATCACGAAGAGGCGATCGTGTGCTACCACTCCAGCCTCGCGCTGAACAAGGAGAACGGCCACAGGTTCAACCTCTTCGAGAACCTGGACCACCTCGGCGACGTCCACCGCGCCATGGGCGACGAGGAAGCGGCCCGCGACTACTGGCGGCAGTCGGTGAAGATTCTCAGGGAGCTGGGCAACTACGACGCCGACATCGACCGGATCACGGCCAAGATGCACTCAGCATGACGCTGTCACCCAGCCTGCCGCTGGTCGCCGGCTGACACCCTGCACTTCGAGCCCCGCAGCCCCGCCGAGACGTATCCAGGTGACTGACGCCCGGGGACCTTCGTGCTGGACGACAACAGCACGCGCAAGGAGGTTCTCGGATACCGAAAGCCCACTCGCTAGCACCACGTACCACTCATCAAGACCCGGAGGCGCCGGGGAGCACGTCGAGGGGATGATGCGCGCCCCGGCGGCGCCCGTCCGTGGCCGTCGTCGGACGCGTCCCGGCAGGTGCGGCGAGCAGTTGCCGGGCCGCACGTCGAAACGTTCATTCGAGCGGGTGTACAGCCGCGCCGCACAGCATCGCCCCGTCGCCGGTGCCACAACGGGAGCGGACGCACCGTTCGGATGATGCGGATTTTGCATATCATACGAGCTTTGCGAGGGCTCTTGCCCTGATCCCACGTGCTGCAGCTAGCTATTGCTGCGTCCGCTTCCCGGCCCGGGCTCCCGATGAGCCCGGTGCCGACCGACAGCCCATGGGCCGGTCCCGTGGGCCGCCGGTCAAGGGGGCGACGCGAACCTTCACGTGAGGAGTGGTCATGAAGAAGGCATACGAGGCACCGACGCTCGTCCGGCTCGGCACCTTCCGGAAGGAGACGGGGCTCCTTCAGCGCTCCGGCAACGACCGGCTGATCCTGAGCAAGAACTGACGACCGACGGTCCTTGACCCGACGTCATGACTGAACTGCACGAAAGTGCGGGGACGGGCCCCGGCGACGCGCACTTCGCGGTCTTCACGGACCGTGCGGACGCGGCCGCCGTGGCCCGCTCCTTCGCCCGCCCCGGAAGCCGGACCCTCGCGCACCCTTCGGGCCGGCCCTGGCTGGTCGGCCACTGGCACGACGACGAGGTCGTCACGGCGGGCGTCGGCGGCGCCGCCCTCGCCGTCGTCGGCTGCTGCCCGATCGACGCCGGGGAACTGCGGCGCCGGGCCGCCCGGTTGCGTGATCTCGCGGAGCTCGACGCACTGGCCCGCTCCCTTCCCGGCAGTTTCCACCTCGTCGGCGCCCTCGACGGACGGATCAGGGTGCAGGGCACCGCCTCCGGACTGCGACTCGTCTTCCACGCGGAGATCGACGGCGTGCGGGTGGCCGCGACCCGCGCCGACACGCTCGCCACCGCCCTGGGGCTGGACCCGGACGTGGAGGAACTGGCCGTGAGGCTGCTGTGGCCCGCCCCCTACCCGCTGTTCGAGGCTCCGATGTGGCGTGCGGTCACCGCCGTTCCCCCACAGGACGCCCTGGTCGTCGCCGCGGACGCGCGGACCGTACGACACACCCGGTGGTGGACACCGCCGGAGCCGGTCCGGCCGCTCGCCGCGGCGGCGCCCCTGATCCGGACGGCACTGGAGGAGGCCGTCGGCGCGCGCACCCGCCAGGGCGGCGTGGTGAGCTGCGACCTGTCCGGTGGTCTGGACTCCACCTCCGTCTGCTTCCTGGCCGACCGCTCCGCGGCCCGTGTGGTGGCCAGTACGTGGCCGGGACGGGATCCGGCGGACACCGACCTGTCCTGGGCGCTGCGGGCGATGGGGCACTTGCCGGACGTCGAGCACGTGGTGTGGGACGCCGACGCCTCCCCCCTGGTCTACGAGGACCTGCTCGGCATCGACGACCTTCTCGACGAACCCACCATCGGCGTCATGGACCGCTCCCGGGTCCTGCACCATCTGCCCGGCCTCGCCGCGCGCGGCAGCAGGCTGCACCTGACCGGCATCGGCGGCGACCACGTGGCCTGGTGCTCCGAGGCGTACTACCACCGGCTGCTGCGCACCCGTCCGCTGTTCGCCGTGCGCCAGTTGCGCGGGTTCCGGGCGCTGTGGCAATGGCCGCTCGGCGGCACGCTCCGCGCGCTCGCCGACGTCCGGCCGTACCGGACGTGGCTCGCCGACGCCGCCGACGACCTGCGCGGCACGCTGCCCCCGTCCGTCGCGACGGGTCTGGGCTGGGGCATGGCCCCGCGCCTGTTCGGCTGGGTGACTCCCGAGGCCGAGCGGATGGTCCGCCGGGCACTGCTCGACGCCGCGGCGACGGCCTCCCCGCTGCACCCGGACCGCGGGCTCCACACCGACCTGGAGCAGATCCGCTCGTGCGGCCGCGTCATCCGGCAGTGGGACCGGATGGCGGCCCGCGCCGGCCTGCCGATGGCCTCCCCCTTCCTCGACGACCGCGTCATCGAGGCGTGTCTCGCCGTACGTCCGGGCGAGCGCGTCACGCCCTGGCGGTACAAGCCCGTCCTGAGCGCCGCGATGCGCGGGATCGTGCCCGAGGAGTGCCTGCGACGCAGCAACAAGGCCGCGGCCTCCATGGACGCGTCCAACGGACTGCGTGAACACCGCGCCGACCTGCTGGCCCTGTGGGAGGACTCACGGCTGGCGGAGCTGGGCCTGGTGGACGACGCCGAGCTGCGCCGCCTCGCCCGGCGGCCCGCCTCCCCGGGGCTCTCCGACGCCATCCTCTACTCCACGATCGCCGCGGAGGTGTGGCTGCGCGGGCTCGCCCGCGGCCGCACCCGGGTCCCGCAGCCCTGACCGCATTCTCTTTCGCACACGACAGAAAGGCGCTCACATGCCCCTGCGCTTCGGCGGCAACGTCTCCGCGGCCGAGACCGACTACGGCACCGTGCTGCTGGACGAACAGGCTGGCGCGTACTGGGAGTTGAACCCGACGGCCACCTTGGTGGTACGGACGCTGCTGGACGGCGGCGAGGAGACGGAGGCGGCCGCCGCCCTGGTCCGGGAGTTCGACATCGACCAGGCCCAGGCCCTGCGGGACGTCGAGACGCTCGTACGGGAGCTGCGCGACTCGGGGCTCGTCTCATGACGACGCCCAGTGCGCTGGAGCGGCCCACGGGTGTGCCCCTGGCCCGACGCCTGACCGCCCGCCTCGTCCTGCTCCCGGCCATCGCCTTGGCCCTGCTGCCGCCCCGCCACCTCCGCACCGTGCTCGGTGTGCTGCGGCGCGGCGCCGCGCCGGCGACCACCGCACAGGCCCAGAACGCACGCGACGCCATGTGCGCCGCCAGTCTGCGCTGCGCCGGACCGAAGGGGTGCCTGCCGCGCTCCCTGGGAGCGGCACTGCTGTGCCGGCTCGGCGGAACATGGCCGTCCTGGTGCACCGGCGTACGGGTCACGCCGCCCTTCACCGCGCACGCCTGGATCGAGGCGGAGGGCCGTCCCGTCGGCGAGGGCGTCCCGCAGGGCTACTTCGCCCGGCTGGTGGCCGTCGATCCGCTGCCGCGGCCCACCGACCGGTGACCGGCGCGACGGCCCCGCACGACGGCCGGGCCGCGGTCGCCGGAGCCGGCAGGTCCACCCTGGCGGCGGTGGCCACGATGTACCGGCTCACCGCCGGGCACCGGAGCGCCATCGCCGTCGCCGGCGTACTGACCCTCGTCGGGTCCGCCCTGGGACTGGCCCAGCCACTGGTCGCCAAGCAGGTCGTGGACGCGAGCGGCCGCGGACAGGTCGTCTGGCCGCTGCTGCTGCTCCTGGGCGCGCTGTTCGTCGTCGAGGCGGCGACGGGCGCGGTGGGACGCTTCCTGCTGGAACGGATGGGTGAAGGCGTCGTACGGCAGCTCCGGCACGGGCTGGTGGGCCGGCTGCTGCGGCTGGAGATGAGGGAGTACGACCGCCACCGGGGCGGCGATCTCATCTCCCGGGTGACGGCCGACACCACCTTGCTGCGGGAGGTGGTCTCGCAGGCCCTGGTCGACCTCGTGACGGGAAGCCTGGTGGCCGCCGGGGCGATCGCCCTCATGGCGTGGCTGGACCTCCTGCTGCTGCTCCTGGTCGCCGCGACCGTGGCGGCCGCGGCGGTGGTGGTCGCCTCGCTGCTCACGGGCATCAGGGCCGCGTCCGAACGCGTGCAGGGCTCGGTCGGGGCCGTCGCCGCCGACCTGGAACGCGCCCTGAGCGCCCTGCCGATGGTCCGGGTGCACCGCGCCGAGGAGCGCGAGGCGGCCGGCATCGGCGCCCGCGTGGACGCGGCCTACGGCGCCGGGGTGCGTACCGCGAAGCTCGCCTCCGTGATGAGTTCCGCCGTCGAACTCGCCGTCCAGGGCTCCTTCCTGATCGTCCTGGTCGTCGGCGGCCTGCGCGTGGGCGGTCGTGCCGGCTCCCTCGGTGACCTCGTCGCGTTCCTCCTGTACGCCTCGTACCTGGTCCTGCCGCTGTCCTCCGTCTTCCGCGCCGTCGGCCTCGTCCAGCGCGGCATGGGCGCCTACCAGCGCATCGACGAGGCCCTCCGGCTCCCGGTGGAACCCACCGCGCCCCGGAACCCGGGAGGCCCGCCGTCGGCACCGCGGGCGACCGGACGGTCCGGCACCAGCGGACGGCCCGCTCTCGCCCTGCGGGACGTCCACTTCGGCTACGACCCGGAGCGGCCGGTCCTCCGCGGCGTCTCGTTCGCCGTCCCGCAGCGCGGGCACGTGGCCCTGGTGGGCCGGTCCGGCGCCGGCAAGAGCACGGTGTTCGCGCTGATCGCTCGGTTCTACGAGCCGGATGCGGGCACCCTGCTCTTCGACGGGCGGCCCGCGACCGAACTCTCTCGTGACGCCTGCCGCCGAGGTATCGCCGTGGTCGACCAGAACACCCATGTCGTCCACGGCACCCTGCGCGACAACGTCGCCTATGCCGTGCCCGACGCCACGGAGGCGGAGATCCGGCGCGTCGTCGAACTGGCCCGGCTCGAAGAGGTCGTCGACCGGCTGCCCGGGGGCCTGGCCGCCGTCATCGGTGAACGCGGCGGCACCCTCTCCGGCGGCGAACGTCAGCGTGTGGCCCTCGCCCGCGCCCTGCTGGCCCGTCCCTCGCTGCTCCTCCTGGACGAGCCCACCTCCCACCTCGACGCGATCAACGAAGCGGCGCTCACCACCGTCATGAGGGACATCGCCCAGGAGTGCGCACTGCTGGTCATCGCCCACCGGCTGTCCACCGTGCAGCACGCCGACCACGTCGTGGTGCTGCAGGACGGCCGCACGGCTGCCGGCGGACGCCACGAGGAGTTGCTGGTCGGCAACGACCTCTACCGCGAGCTGGCCGCGAGCCAGATGCTCCGGACGGGCGGGGAGGCCGGGATCGCCCGGCGGGGACGGTCGGCTACGGGGCCGACGGCTTGACCGGGTCCGTGGGTGAACCACGCAGGACGGCGAGACGCCGGTGGTACTCCTCGTCGTCGATCTCGCCGCGTGCGTACCGTCCGGCGAGGATCTGCCCGGGGTCGCCGCAGGAGGGTGCCGAGCGACATCGCGAACCAGCCCCAGCCGTTCATGCCGTGGTCGCTCGCCGCAGTGCGCGGGTGCGACGGGCCGGACGGCCCTGTTCCAGGGGCACCCGGCTCAGCCGTCCCACGTCCAGTCGGCGACCTCGGGCAGGTCCACGCCGTGTTCCCGGATCCAGGAGTGGTGGCGCTGCCTCGTGTCCGCCATGCGCTGGCGTACGCCCGCCGCGCGGACCGCGAGCCCCGGGACGCGGTCGATGACGTCCATGACCAGGCGGTAGCGGTCGAGGTCGTTGCGGACCACCATGTCGAACGGCGTGGTCGTGGTGCCGATCTCCTTGTAGCCGCGCACGTGCAGGTTGTGGTGCCCGGCACGACGGTAGGCCAGGCGGTGGATCAGCCACGGGTAACCGTGATACGCGAAGATCACCGGCTTGTCGGCGGTGAACAGGCCGTCGTACTCGAAGTCGTTCATTCCGTGCGGGTGTTCCTCGCCGGGCAGCAGCCGGGCGATGTCGACGACGTTGACCACCCGCACGGCCAGCTCGGGCAGGTGCCGGCGCAGCAGCCGGGCGGCGGCGAGCACTTCCTGGGTCGGGACGTCCCCCGCGCAGGCCAGCACCACGTCCGGTTCGCGGGAGCCGTCCTCGGTGCCCGCCCATTCCCAGATGCCGGCGCCGCGCGCGCAGTGGTCCTTCGCCTCCGCCATGGAGAGCCAGTCGAAGCAGGGTTGCTTGCCGGCCACGATCACGTTGACGTAGTCCCTGCTGCGCAGGGCGTGATCGGCCACCGACAGCAGCGTGTTGGCGTCCGGTGGCAGGTAGACCCGTACCGCCTCGGGGCTCTTGTTGAGGATGTGGTCGACGAAGCCGGGGTCCTGGTGGGAGAAGCCGTTGTGGTCCTGGCGCCACACGTGCGAGGTGAGCAGGTAGTTGAGCGAGGCGATGGGAGCGCGCCAGGGCAGGCGGCGGGTGGTGCGCAGCCACTTGATGTGCTGGTTGACCATCGAGTCGACGATGTGCACGAACGCCTCGTAGCAGGAGAACAGTCCGTGCCGGCCGGTGAGGAGGTAGCCCTCCAGCCAGCCCTGGCAGGTGTGTTCGGACAGGATCTCCATGACCCGGCCGTGACGCTCCAGGTGCTCGTCCACGGGGAGCACCTCGGCCTGCCAGGCCTTGCCGCTGGCCGCGTAGACGGCCTGGAGCCGGTTGGAGGCGGTCTCGTCGGGGCCGACGAGGCGGAAGTCGCGCCGCTCGCGCGTGGCGTGCATGACGTCCTGGAGCATGTCGCCGAGGACCCGGGTGGGTTCGTGCAACGTGGCGCCGGGCTTGTCGACCTCGACGGCGTACTTCTCCAGGGGCGGCAGGGGCAGCGCGCGCAGCAGCAGGCCCCCGTTGGCGTGGGGGTTGGCGCCCAGCCGGTGCCTGCCTTCGGGGACGCAGGCGAGCACGTCGGGGCGCGGGGCACCGTGCTCGTCGAACAGTTCCTCCGGCCGGTACGAGCGCATCCACTGCTCCAGCTGCCGCAGGTGCTCGGGGTTGTCCCGTACGGCGGCCAGCGGGACCTGGTGGGAGCGCCAGGTGCCTGCCACGGGCAGGCCGTCGACCTCGGCCGGGCCGGTCCAGCCCTTGGGGGTGCGCAGCACGATCACCGGCCAGTGCGGCCGCTCCGGCACGCCGTCCTCGCGGGCGCTGCGCTGGATGGCCGCGATGCGCCGCAGTGCGTCGTCCATCGCGGCGGCCATCGCCCGGTGGACGGTCATCGGGTCGTCGCCGGTGACGTGGAGGGGGGCGTGCCCGTAGCCGCGCAGCAGGTCGTCGAGTTCGTGCTCGGGCAGGCGGGACAGCACGCTCGGGTTGGCGATCTTGTAGCCGTTGAGGTGCAGGATCGGCAGGACGGCGCCGTCGTGGACCGGGTCGAGGAACTTGTTGGAGTGCCAGGACGCGGCCAGCGGACCGGTCTCCGCCTCGCCGTCGCCGATCACACAGGCCACGAGCAGGCCGGGATTGTCCAGTGCGGCGCCGTAGGCGTGGGAGAGCGCGTAGCCGAGTTCGCCGCCCTCGTGGATCGAGCCCGGCGTCTCCGGGGCGACATGGCTCGGTACCCCGCCGGGGAAGGAGAACTGCCGGAACAGCCGCGCCATGCCGGCCGCGTCCCGTGTGACGTCCGGGTACGTCTCGGCGTACGAGCCCTCCAGCCAGGAGTTGGCCAGTACTGCCGGGCCGCCGTGGCCGGGCCCCCAGATGCACACGGCGTCCAGGCCGCGGGCCTTGACGACACGGTTGAGGTGGGTGTGCACCAGGTTGAGACCGGGCGAGGTGCCCCAGTGGCCCAGCAGCCGCGGTTTGACATGCTCCGGGCGCAGCGGTTCGGTCAGCAGGGGATTGGCCATGAGGTAGATCTGGCCTACGGCGAGGTAGTTCGCGGCGCGCCAGTGGGCGTCCAGCGACCTCAGCTCGTCCTCCTCCAGCGGGGCGGGCGCCTGCTGCGTGTCGACGGACATCGGGGTTCCTTTCCGTGTCGGGACAGTGGCCGGGTACCGTACGTGCCGCTCTCTGCACCCCCATCCCAGCCTCCGGCGGCGCACGGGGTCGCCGACAGGGCCGTTCGGGCCACTCCTGCCGTGGCAGGGGAATCGGTCCTGCCGGCCCGGCTCGTCCGCGAACACGTCGGGCGCGTGCGGGACCGTGGCCCGCGTCCACGCCGCGGTGGCACGACGGGGCACCCCCGCCGCGCTTGCCCCGAGCGTCCCCGGGGCCGCTCCGGCTCGCAACTCGGCGGTACGCCGCCGGGACCGGGTGCGCCCTCAGTCCGCCGCGTCGGCGTCGGCTTCCTGGGTCGATCGGGCTCTCCGCCAGGCGCGGGCTCGCGTGCGGAGGCGCTCGGCCGCGGCCCCGGTCGTCGGGCCACGAGGTGGCGGAAGGGAACACCCCGCCGTCGCCGGACGGTCACCCCACGCCCGGCGGGCTTGAGGGGAGCGCGTGCCACAGGACCGGTCCCGGAATGGAACTGCCGACGGCCTCGGACGGCTCCCCGTACGGCGGCAGGACACCGGTGTCCGCCGGCAAGCGGTCCGGCTCCACGGTCAAAGCACGGAATGACACGCACGGGAGGCCGGACACCCGGCTGGCACACCCCTGCCGCCGGGCGGTCGGCGGCGCCCCGCCCGGCGGGGGACCGCTTGACCGTCGCCCTCCCCCCGCACGGGTCCCCTGCTCCCGCCGGCATCCTGCGCCGGCCGGGCTCGGCCGCCTTCGGCGACCCTGCCGCTGCCGGGCGGAGACGGCCTGCCGGGTCAGCCGTCGGACTCCGGTGACGGGAGGTAGGCGCCGGGCACGTCGTTCGGTGCGTGGATCTTCTTCTCGCCGGGGTAGGGCCGCGTCCAGTTGTGCGTCTGGTACCAGGTGAGGTGGTTCAGCTGCGCGGGGTTGGCGAAGTCGGGGACGGCGTGGGATCCGGTCAGGTGCTGCTTCGCCTTCCAGGTGTCCCACTCGGCCGCGAGGGACTTCTTGTCCGCCGGGACCTCGGCCGCCGGCACGGCCGCCGCCTTCGGGTCCTGTGCGGCGGGGGTGTCGAGCCCGCAGGAGGGCGGGGTCTTCAGGCCGTCGGTCAGCGGGACCTGGTTGGGCAGCGCGGTGAACGGCGTGTAGTCGGGGTGCCGGGTGAACACGCCCCGCATGGGGGTGGCCGCGCTGTCCTTCTGGTTCATCGGGTGGATCCCGAGGATCTGCTCGATGGTCCGGATCATCGTGATCTGCGTGTAGTAGTGGTCGTCCACGACACCGCGCCTGGCCCAGGGGCTGATGATCTGGATCGGGGCACGGTGGCCGTCGACGTGGTCCAGGCCCGCCTGGGAGTCGTCCTCCACGACGAAGATCGCCGAGTCCTTCCAGTACCGGCTGTGCGAGATCTCGTCGACGATCCTGCCGGTGGCGAGGTCGTTGTCGGCGACCTGGGCGGCCGGGCTCGCCGGACCACCGGTGTGGTCGCTGGAGAGCCAGAACATGTTCAGGTTCGCCGGGCCGTTCTTCTCGAAGTCCTGCTTCCAGACCTGGTAGCGGTAGACGTCCGGGACGCTGGTGTCGAACTTCGGGAAGCCGGGCACCGACACGCTGTTGAGCGACGGGATCGGCGACGAGGACTCCAGGGGGTAGGCGGTGCCCTGCCCGGTCGCGTCCATGTTCCTGGCGTCGCAGTACAGGTTCTGCCAGCTCGCCCCGGCGGGCTTGGTCAGGAACTGCTGGAACTCGCCGAAGTCCCGTACGGTCCTGCCGGCCGCCTGCGCGCCCGTCCACAGGAAGCCGGTCTTCTGGTGGCCGAGGGCGTCGTCCTCGGTGTCGTAGCTGCGCTTGTACTCGCCGGCCGAGGACTCGGTGTACTCGGGGTTGTCGGCCTGCATCAGCCAGTTGTGGCCCTCGGCGGAGTTGGTGCCGATGTCGTACGTGTTGTCGTACAGCCCGAACTGCTCGGCCAGCGCGTGCTGGTTCGGTGTGACGTTCTCGCCGAACTGCGTCAGCGACGGGTCGCCGTTGCCCTTGGCGACGTCGCCGAAGACCTGGTCGTAGGTGCGGTTCTCCTTGACGACGAGGAACACGTGCTTGATGGGCGACGGGTCGCCGATCCGCGCCGGGACCGGCTGCGGCCTGGTGCGGCTGCCGCGCTCGGCCAGCAGGACCGAGCCGGCGCTCCAGCCGTTCTGGCGGAAGACCCTGGCCGTCTGGGCGCGGATGACCCGGTCGCCGGGCAGGGTGAACTGCGTCAGGCTGGAGGTCGTGTCGTGGGTGCCGTGGCCGGCGCTGTCGGGGCGGCGCGCGTCGATGCCGCGGGTGTGGGAGACGACGACCTTCTCACCGACGGTGGCGATCTCGGCGGGGAAGTAGTCCGTCGGGAGCAGGCCGACGTAACCGACCGGCTCCTGCGGGGAGGTGTAGCGGTAGACGGCGACGGCGTTGGCGCGGCCGAGCGTGACCAGCAGGTGGCCGTCGTCGGTGAGGGTCACGGCGTCCGGCTCGTAGCCGACCGACGCCTCGGGCCAGGGCTGGGTGGAGATGGTCTGGACGACCTTGCCCTTGGCGGTGTCGATGACCGACACGTTGTTGTCGGCGGTGTTGGTGACGAACACCGCGCCGCGCCGCGCGTACACCGCGGTCGGGTGCAGTCCGACGTCGATGGTCCCGACGGCGGCGGACGGGTCGGCCAGGTGGATGACGCTGACCGTGCCGGTGGTGGTGGCGCCGGTCTCCGGGTCGGCCGGGACCTGGGTGCCGTAGGAGTTGAGCGTGGAGTCGCCGGCCTTCGCGGGCCGGCCGCCTTCGTTGCCGACATAGAGCGTGTCGCCGACCCGGGCCATGCCGCGCGGGGCGTTGCCCACCGCCCAGCTGCGCTCGACGGTCCCGGTCGCCGCGTCGAGGGCGACCACCCGGTTCTGGCCGTTGACCGCGGCGTACACGGTGGCGCCGTCGGCCGAGAACACCGCCGCGCCGACCAGGGCGTGCTTGCTGCCGTCGGCGGGGATGCGGACGGTCACCGGGTCGGCGAGGGTGCCGTCGGGCTGCACCGTGAACTTGGTGTAGCCGTCGGTCTGGGCCAGCCAGAGCTGCCTGCCGTCGGGTGAGTACGCGGGGGCTTCCTGGCCGACGGCGCCGCTGCCGATACGCAGGTCGTCCGCGGCGGAGGTGCCGACGCGCTGCTTCACCCGCCCGGTCGCGAGGTCCACCACGACCAGCGCGGCGTCGCCGTCGGCGACCGAGGCGGCGAGGTGGCCGTCGTCCGGGCTGACCGCCGACGACATGATCTTGCCGTCGTCGAGGACGAGGCGGTCGCCGTACGGGGCGATGTACTGGTCGGCGGAGACGACCCGGCCCCTGGCGGTGACCTGCCCGACCTGGTCGGTGCCGAACCGGTGGGTGTCGGCGAGGGCGGTGCCGGCTGCCAGGGCGGCCGTGGCGATGCATGCCGTGACCAGGGTCGCCCGGCGGCTGACGCGTCTGCCCAGCAGGACGTGGTACCGCTTCCCGGCCGGCCGGCGGCGGCGCGTTATCTGCATGGCCTCATCCCTTCGCGGAGGTGGAGAGCAGCCCGACGTCGCCGTCGAACTGCCACAGCGGGTTCGGCGCGTCGCCTGTCGGCGTCCGCACCAGGAAGTAGCCGTTCACTTCCTTCGGTCCGTCGCCGTCCGCGACGAACCGCCCGTCTGCCGTGATGTCGAGCTGGTACACGGCCGACCCGGTGGCCGCGACGCCCGGCAGGTGCCAGGAGACGACGCACCGCCAGTCGTTGCCCGGGCCCCGGGCGTCGTCCTGGACGCCCGCCTTGGAGCAGGCCGCCGCGGTCTTCAACCGGGCCTCGGTGACCGCGGGCCGGTGGAGCTGCCGGGTCTGCATGCGGTACAGGTGGGCGAACTCCGTGGCGAGCGAGCGCTCCACCTCGGTCTGCTCGATCCCGGAGCCCGTGGCCGTGGTCGTCGCCGCCACCACCGCCACCGTCACGCCGAGCAGTCCCGCGAGCGGCAGGGCACCGGCGGTGAGCGCGCGGCGCGCCGAGCCGTCGTCGGTGGGGTTGGTGAAGTCGCGCCGCAGGAACAGGACATGGGCCAGCGCTGTCGCGGTCACGGCCCACAGGAGGCTGACGGCGACGCCGATCAGCAGCGGGGTGAGCTGCGCGGGGCTGGTGAACAGGCCCTTCCAGGCGGTGAAGGCGTTGCCGGGCAGGGCGAGGCGGACGGCGACGGGGAGCGGCAGCGTCTGGGCGAGCTGCATCGCCAGCGCGACGAGCGCGGGCAGCAGCAGTCCCATCGGGGAACGCCCCAGTGCGACCGACCCGAGGAACCCGACGCCGGCCAGAGCCAGGGTCGGGGCGAGCACGCAGACCCAGGCGAGGAGGACGTCGACAGCCGCGTCCCCCGGCGCGAGCAGCCGGCCGTCCAGGCCGACCAGCGGCTGGTCGCCGACGGCCAGCAGCCCGCCGACGGTGCCGGAGACGGCCAGCCCGGACACGAGCAGCAGGATGACGGTGAGGCCGGCCAGTACCTTCGCCGCGAAGATCCGCCGGGGTGAGCGCACGACGACGAGCAGGTGACGCCAGGTGCCGAGCCGGTCCTCGGAGGCGAACACATCACCGGCGACGACGGAGGTGAGCAGCGGCAGCGCCCAGGTGCCGGCGAAACCGAGCGTCACCAGCGGCCCGGCCCACCCGGTGGCGTGCATCCAGCGGCCGAAGAGGGTGTCCGTGGGCAGCGTGCTCTGCTCGCTCACCCCGGCCACGAAGAGCGCCGGCGCGATCCAGCAGGCGAGGACCAGCAGGCGGATCCGCCACTGCGAGAGGAGTTTGACGACTTCGAAGCGATAGCCGCGGGCGACCGAGACACGGCCTGGAGCGGTGGTGTGACCGGGGGCGGCCTCGGCGGTCGGGGTCGCGGTCATCGGCCGGCCTCCTGAGCGTGGGCGGCGGTCTGCTGCGCGTCGGCGGGGCCGGCCTCCTGAGCGTGGGCGGCGGTCTGCTGCGTGCGACGGCTCGTCCAGGACGAGCAGCCGCGGCTCGGTGAGCAGGGCCGCGGCGAGGCCGAGCCGTTGGCGCATGCCCAGGGAGAAGCCGCGGGTGCGGTCGTCGGCGACGTCCGTGAGCCCGACTTGCGCGAGCGCGTCGTCGATCCGCGCCGACTGCGGGCCGTCGCCCCGCAGAGCGGCGAGCGCGGCGAGGTTCTGCCGGGCGGTGAGCGAGGGGTACAGCCCCGGTCCGTCCACGAATCCGGAGACACCGCCGGGGCCCTCGAACGCCCGGCCCACCGGCGTACCGAGGATCTCCAGACGGCCGCCGTCGGCCACGGCCAGGCCCAGCAGCAGGCCGAGCAGTGTCGTCTTGCCGGCGCCGTTCGGCCCGACCAGGCCGTGGATGTGCCCCTGCGTCACCTCCAGGTCGACACCGTCGAGCGCCACGACATCGCCGAAGGACTTGGTGATCCCGCGCGCCCGGATCGCGAACTGTGGGTCCATGAGCCCCTTCTTTCGAAAGCCTCATGGACCCTAGGGAGCGCACACGACACCGACAGGACGCGCCGGCTGAACGCTCAGGGAACGAAAGCCCAAACGGAGGTCAACCGGCGCGCCCGCCCGCGCCGACCGCCCACCCCTGACTGACCGTCACCAGCCGTACGGATGGCAGCGCGGGGTCAGAACACCGCCCGCACCTCCCCCACTTCCCGGCCCCCGCCAAGAACCGGGACCCGGCCGACGCGCTCCACGACCGGCGCCGTGACGCCGAGCAGCGACGGGCTGCGGCATCGGCAGAGCGAGGACGGGCCGGAACCCGCCTCCTCGCGCCGAGATTGAATGAGCCCTGCAACGACCGAACGACGAGGACCTCATGGGGGTTGTGTGATGCAGAGCGACGACACTCCGCTGCCGCCGGACGCGGTGTGGCTGGAGGAGCGGCTGGGCGAAGGCTCGCTCTGGCGGCCGGACGAGGCTGCCCTGCCGGCCGAGCTGACCCACGCCGGGACGCGGCAGTTCCTGCTCACGGTGGGCTTCCCCGCCGTTCACCTCGACGTCGTGGGGATCGATACGAGGCACGTGCGCGACGAGGACGGGCTGGAACCGTTCGACGCCGACGAGATCTACGGGGAGCGCTACCCGGACGACGACTCCCCGCCCACGAACTTCTGCTTCACCGTGGCCACGTGGTACGACCAGCACCTGATGCTCGACGCGGCCGACGGCGGCATCACCCACTACGACCCCAACGGCTGGGACCACGGGGCCGGCTGGAAGGGGCCGGCCGCCGACGACCTTCCCACGCTGGCCGTGCTCCTCGGGCTGATCGCCGAGTCGGGCGACGCCCTGGAGTCACCCGACGACGCCGTACGCGCGGCCGCCGTCGCCGCTCTGCGGGAACGCATCACCGGCCTCGACGCGTATACCGCCGACTCCGCGTTCTGGGACGAGATCTTCGAGCGCCTGGACTGAGCTTGGGACGACCCGCTATTGAAGCGCATCGACGCCGTGATCGTACCGACGCGGTGTCGATGACGCGGGCAGGCGAAAGTCTCTCAGGGCCCATGGGTCTTGTGCCGGAGGAACCGCGCCGTTGCCTTCCCCTGTCTAGTGAAGCGCTTCGACAATGATCGAAAGGACGCAAGGGGTGTCCCTTCCGCACCGGACCGCTCGCGCGGCCGACCCCGTGATCCCGGGCTTCCACCCCGATCCCAGCATCTGCCGCGTGGGCGAGGACTACTACCTCGCGTGCTCCAGCTTCGAGTACTTCCCGGGCGTACCCCTCTTCCACAGCCGCGACCTGGTGCACTGGACGCAGATCGGCAACGCCCTGGACCGGCCGAGCCAGTTGAGCCTGGCCGCGGACACGCCGTCCTCCGCCGGGATCTACGCCCCGACCCTGCGCCACCACGACGGACGTTTCTGGCTGATCGTCACCGATGTGCACGAGGGCGGCGGCAACCTGGTCGTCACCGCCACCGACCCCGCCGGGCCGTGGTCGGATCCCGTCCGGCTGCCCGGCGTGCCCGGCATCGACCCCGACCTGGCCTGGGACGAGGACGGCACCTGCTGGTGCACCGTCGCCGGAGTCGCGCAGGTCCGCATCGACCCGTCCACCGGGGAGACGTACGGGCCGCCGCACAAGGTCTGGTCCGGCACGCCCGGCGCCAAGGCCCCGGAGGCGCCGCACCTGTACCGGATCGGCGACTACTGGTACCTGCTCATCGCCGAGGGCGGCACCGAGCGCGGCCACGGAGTCTCGATCGCCCGCGGCCGTACCCCGAGCGGCCCGTTCGAGCCGTGTCCGGCCAACCCGGTCCTCACCCACCGCAGCACCGACCATCCCGTGCAGAACACCGGCCACGCGGACCTGGTCCAGGCTCCCGACGGCTCCTGGTGGATGGTGCTGCTCGGGGTACGGCCGCGCGGCGGCACCCCCGGCTGGCACGTGCTCGGCCGGGAGACCTTCCTCGCCCCGGTGACCTGGGAGGACGGCTGGCCGGTCGTCGGCGAGGTCGCCCTGGACCCGCCCGCGCTCCCCTGGCCGCTCGTCCCCGGCCCGGCCGCGGAACAGCGCGACGACTTCGACCTCGGCGAGCTGCGGCCGTACTGGATCTCGCTGCGGGACCGCCCCGCCGAGCACTGCACCACCAAGGAGCGTCCCGGCTGGCTGACGCTCCGCGCGCGGGGCGGTTCCCTGGACGAGCCCGACGTCGTCTTCACCGGCCGGCGCCAGCAGCACCCGTCCTGCCGGACGCGCACCCTGGTCGATGCCGCGGAGGGCCGCGGCGGTCTCGCCGTACGTCTCGACGAGCGGCACCACTACGCGATCGAGGCGTCGGGTACGCAGGTGCGGGTCATCGCGCGCGTCGGCGACCTGCGCGCGGTCGTGGCCACGCGGCCGGTGGCCGCCGGGCCGCTGGTCCTCGCCGTCACGGTCACGGAGCCGCCGCTCCCGCACGGGCCGCGTACCGGACCCGACGTCGTCTCCCTCGGCGTCGAGGAGCCGGACGGCACGTTCACCGCGCTCGCCGGGCTCGACGGCCGCTACCTGTCGACGGAGGTCGCCGGCGGCTTCACCGGCCGCGTCCTCGGCATGTACGCCGCGGCAGGCACCGTCCGCTTCGACTGGTTCGACTACGCGCCCCTCCCCGACTGAGCCGGGCGGAACGCGCCGCGCCGCCGGGTGGCCCGGATCCGATCCTCCACACGACCGACCGAAAGGGACGACACGTGAAGGACACTGCGCAGTCCGCGCTCCGCCGCAGCCGCGGCCCCGGCCGTCTGGCGGCCCTTCTGCTGGCGCTGCTCGTCACGCTCGGGCTGTCCGCCGGCAGCACGTTCGCGGCGGCCGGCGGCCACGGGAATCCGTCGCGGCCGACGGTACGGGTGCCGGCCGGCGCGACGGACGCCGTCGCGGCCATGCAGCCCGGCTGGAACCTGGGCAACACCCTGGACGCGATCCTGGTCTTCGTGCGCAAGTCGGCCCCGATCACGGCGCAGACGCTCACGCTGAACCCGAACGGCACGACGTTCCGGGGCCTGTGGCAGGGGAGCACACCGCTCGTCGCGGGCCGGGACTACACCCTCTCCGGCAACCAGCTCATCCTCACGGCCGACGCGCTCACCCGGCTGACCGGCAACCGCGCCTACGGGGTCGACGCGACGATCCAGGCCCGTTTCTCGCGCGGGCTGCCCTGGCAGATCAACGTGATCACGTACGACACCCCGGTGCTGTCGGACGCCTCCGGTACGACGGGTTCCTTCACCGTGCCCACGCAGTTCCGGGGTGACGCGCTGGCGACGATGGAGGCCGAGTACGCCGACGGCAGCAACGCCGGTCAGGCCGACTGGACGCCGTACCAGGAGTTCAACCGGGCCTTCTCCCCCGACTACCCCAACGGCAGGATCGTCCTCACCTCGGACTTCCTGGGCGCGCTGCACGACGGCGCGCCGGTGACGCTCACCTTCCACTTCTGGAGCGGCGCCACCGTCACGTACCACGTGACCAGGTCCGCAAGCACGGTGACCGGCACGGCGTCCTGACCGGCCGGCTCCCGCCCTGGGCGACCGCGGCGCCGACCCGGGCGGCGACGATCGGCGGCGGGAGCCGGCATCCTCCTCGTCCAAACCGACCGGCAGGACGCGACGTTCCGTGTCGGCCACTGACCCGCGCCGGGCGCCGGAGAAGCCGGGCTGTGCGACCGGCGCGCACCGGCGCGCCGGGCGCGCGATGCTGGGGAGCGGACGTCCCCGAGGAGGCCAGGAGGCTCGGCCGGTGATCGCCGTCAACCCGATGGACAGCGCCTCGGTGCTGGCCGCCTTCGGCGCGCTCGGGGTGCTGGTGGTGATCTTCGCCGAGTCGGGTCTGCTGGTCGTCGGCTTCTTCCTGCCCGGTGACACGCTGCTGTTCCCGGCCGGGGTGCTGTGTGCGGGCAGCGCCGGCCAGCCCCCGCGGCTGGCGCTGTGGCAGGTGCTGCTGTGCGCGGCCGTCGGGGCGGTGGCGGGCGGGCAGGTGGGCTACCTGATCGGTCGGCACGGCGGGCGCGCGCTGCTCGCGCGCACCTCCAGCGGCCGGGTGAAGGCCGCGGCGACGCGGGCCGAGCGGCTGCTGGCGCGCTACGGCCACGGCAAGGCGCTGGTGATCGGCCGGTTCGTGCCGCTGCTGCGCTCGGTGCTGCACCCGGTGGCCGGCGCCCTGGGCGTGCCGAGCGGCACCTTCACCCTCTGGCAGACGGTGGGTGGGTTGCTGTGGTCGCAGACGCTGGTCCTCGCCGGCTACACCCTGGGCGCCTCGGTCCCCCACATCGACGACTATCTGCTGCCGCTGGTCGCCCTGGTGGTCGTCGTGTCGCTGCTGCCCCTGCTCCCGGAGGCCCTCCGCGCCCGCCGCAGGCGCCGCGGCTCCCCCCGCTGAACCGGGCGCCCGCGCCCCGGCGGCCCGGTGTGCGGGGGGCGCCGGAGCGCCGGGCCCTCACGCTCGCCGGGGACACCCTCGCATCCGCCGGTGATCACAGCAGGGCCCGGCCCACCCCGCACCGGCCCACCCCGGTGCGCGCTCCCGGGGGCCCGGACCGATCAGATCGGCTCGGCGGTCCACGGCCAGGCGGCCTCGCGGCCGGCCTCGATGAGGCCGGCCATCCGGAACGCGGCGTCCGTGAGGCCGCCGAAGGTGTGCCGGTGGGGGCCCGTGGGGCCGTGGGCGGGCCGGTACCCCGCCAGGTTCCACGTGTAGACGGGGATGTCGGCCGGGACCGGGTCGGCCGGCCCGCCGGGGTCGTAGGGGGCGGCCTGTTCGTCGGTGACGATCAGGACCCGGTCGTGGTGCCGGTAATGCGTCCGCACGGCCTTCGAGGTGTAGGTGCCCCCGAGACTGCGGAACCGTTTCAGCACCTCCAGCACCGGCTCGCCCGGCTCGAACGGCACCCGCGCGCTGTTCCAGCCGAACTCCACCAGATCCGCCTGCTCGGCCCGCAGGGCCAGTGCGGTGCCGAACACGGCCGCCGCGTCCGCCCGGGTCAGTTTGGACCGCTCGGAGACGGTGTCCCAGAACATGGAGTCGGAGCGGTCCACCAGGATCAGGGTCCGGCCGGGCAGGGACGGCACGTTGGCCAGGGAGTGGCCGAGCGCCCGTTCCAGTGCCGCTGCCCAGCGCTGCGACGGCGCGTGTCGGTGGGCGGCCAGGTAGCGGAAGGGGAACTGACGGGACCGGGCGACCTCGGAGGGGTCCGAGAGCCGTGCGGCGACCCGGGCCGCGACCTCGTCCGAGACCCCCGCCTCGTCGAAGTTGCGCAGGTTCCGCAGCAGTGCCATCGGCGCCATCGTGGGGATCACCGCTTCCCACACGGCGGCGTCCATCGGTCCGTGGAGCCAGCCCGCCAGGGCCTCCCAGGTCATGCCCGCCGCGGCCAGCCGCTCGGGGCCGCCGGGACCGGTCACCACCGCCCGCCGCTCGTCCGGGGCCGACGCCATCAGCTCCCGGTGGGCGGTCAGCAGGCGGTCGCAGGCCGGCGGGACCGCCTGCTCCGGGTGGTGGCGGCGGTCCAGCGCGTACCGGAAGAGCGCACCCTGCCAGGGCTTGTCCGGGTCGGGCGAGGCGTGCACCAGGTTGAGCACGTCGCCGAAGCGGAAGCCCTTGGACGCGGTGTCGTACTTGAGCAGGGACCGGGACGTGTACAGCCGGCGTACGCCGTCGGCGATGCCCCGTTTCACGGGCTGCGGCACCTTGCGGCCGTACGCCGAGACCCAGTATGCGAGCAGTTCGCCGGGTTCGTCGGCGCGCTGGAGCACCGAGTCGATCACGGACCGGTTGGACGGCCCTCCGGACGCCCCGGCCCGGAGCCGGGCCCGCACGTACGCGGCGGCGCCCACCAGGGACGCCGTGCGCATGTTGCCCTCGGTGCGCAGCCAGCGCAGCAGGCCGGCCGTCCACTCCGGGTCCTGGACGGCGAGTTCACCGACGAGACGGGCGTACCGGTCGTCCCGCTCCTCGCCGCTCTCGTAAAAGGTCCGCTGGGAGACGAAGTTGCCGACCGCGAGGAGGAACAGCTCCTCGCGGGGCTCCCGCACGAAGGCCGGGCCGCCCTCGTAGGTACGCACGCCCGGCGCGGCGGGACTGTGCGGGAGCCGTGGCGGTTGCAGCGAGCGGGCGGCCGCCGAGACGTGCGGGGCCACGAGCATCTCGGGCCATATCTTGGAGACGCGTGGGGTGTGACGAGGCAGTGAATCCCCCCGGATTCAAAGGATGGGTCGGCCCCCGGCCGAAAGGCCCGACGGGGCGAAGACGGCCGCGCCTGCCGAGATCAAGGGGGCGGCGGCGTCACTTGGTTGTCAGAAGGAAGTAGCCGCAGCCGAGCGCATCGGAGGCGCGGTCGCGACCCCAACCTACAAGGACCCCCGGGCCGCGCACCAGCGATTAACGCGGGTCCCCTCGGCCGGGAGGAACGACGCGTTCTGGACGGGGCCATGACCGTCCGTGAGACTGGAGCGGACCCGAGGCCCCGGCTGTCCAGGACGGTGACCATGGAAGAGGAGACCCCGCGCGTCGAACTCACCGCGCAGGCCGCGCAGCTGGTGCGCCGCCTGCGCGCGGAGCACGGCCCGCTGATGTTCCACCAGTCCGGCGGCTGCTGCGACGGCAGCGCCCCGATGTGCTACCCGGACGGCGAGTTCCGCACCGGCGGCTCGGACGTGCTGCTGGCCGAGCTGGACGTCGCGGGCGTGCCCGAGCCCGTCACGTTCTGGATGTCGCGCAGCCAGTACCAGGCGTGGAGTCACACCCGGCTGATCGTGGACGTCGTACCGGGACGCGGCAGCGGTTTCTCGCTGGAAGCACCCGAGGGGGTGCGTTTTCTCACCCGATCCCGCGTCGTCGACGCCTAGTCGGCCACCCGGCCGCCCGACTCCTGGTGCACTGCCCCTGCGAGCAGATCGGCTGACGAGACATCAGGGGACAGCGTGACGAGACGTCGCAGGCGTTCGGCAGCGGGCAGAGCGGTTCTCACGACGGCCACGGCGTTCGGGGTGCTGGCCGGTGCGTCCCTGGCAGGTGCGGCACCGGCCGGGGCCGCACCCACGGGCAGCCGGCTCGCGCCGGGCGTCACCTACCGGCACTTCGACACCCCCGCGGCGGCGGGAACGGCCCGCGCCCACCTGGTCACGGTGGACCTGGCCGATCCGCACGTCCACGTCGGCCTGCTGTACCCGGGCACGGTGGCGGCCCGGGCGACGGTCTCCCGGCTGGCGGACTCGGCCGGGGCGGTCGCCGGGGTGAACGGGGACTTCTTCAACATCACCGAGACGCAGCACCCGGGCGTGGAGGCCACCGGCGCCCCCGTCGGACCGGCGGTGGCGGACGGGAAGGTGCTCAAGGCGGCGGTGCCGAAGGGCCAGCGGTTCGGACCCGCGCTGCCCCCGGGCGGCAGCACCCGGGACGTGTTCGGCGTGGGCACCGACGGGCGGGCCCGGCTGGACCGGCTCTCCCTCACCGGCTCGGTCGGCACACCGGACGGCAAGCTGCCGCTCAAGGGCCTCAACCAGTACGCGCTCCCGGTGGACTCCGTCGGCGCCTTCACCGCCCGCTGGGGCGGCGCCTCCCGGGTGCGGGCCGTGTGCGGCACCGACAGCCGGCGGTCGGCGCCGTGCAGCAGCGACACCTACGAGGTGAAAGTGCGCGACGGCCGGGTGGTCTCCGCCACCGACGCACCGGGCACCGGCACGATCCCGTCGGGCACCACGGTCCTGGTGGGCCGCGAGGCGGGCGCGCGGCAGCTGCGCAAGCTGTCGGTCGGCGACCCCGTGGACGTCACGCACACCCTGGTGGCGTCCTCGTCCGGGGTGCCGTACGCGTTCGCGATCGGCGGCTTCCCGGTGCTGCGCGCCGGCACCCCGCTGTCCGGCCTGGACACCGCGACCTCGGCGGTGCGCACGGCCGTCGGCTTCAAGGACGGCGGCCGGCAGCTGCTGCTCCTGGCGCTGGACGGCGCCGCGGCCTACCGCACCGGCCTGACCGTCGCCGAGGAGGCGCGGGCCATGCGGTCCCTGGGGGCGACCGACGCCTTCAACCTCGACGGCGGCGGTTCGACGGAGCTGGTCACCCGCGACTCCGGCGAGTCCTCCGTGTCGGTGCGCAACCACCCGAGCGGCGGCTCCGAACGACCGGTGCCCAACGGCATCGGTGTCTTCTCCTCCCCGTGAGCCCCGTCAGTCCCGTGAGCCCCGTGGGCCCGAGACCGGTGTTCAGGGCCGCAGACTGCCCACCAGCTCGGCGGTCGCGTGCAGCCCGCTGTGGATGGTGGGCGCCATGCTCGTGCTGGCGAGGTAGAAGCCGAGCAGCAGGCAGACCAGGGCGTGGGAGACCTTCAGCGAGCAGTTGCGAATGAAGATCACGGCCAGGATCAGAAGCAGCAGCACCACAGAGATGGAAATGGCCATCGGGAACCCTCCTCCGCCACGCCCCATGTGCGGCGTTCGGCCGCAAGTGTGGCGTAGCGGAGGGTTCGTCCGGGCTGTTGACATGTCCTCCGATCGTGTGGTCTTAGCCGGAGGGGTGGGCGTCGAGGAAGGCCTCCAGGCCGGCGAGGTCGTCGGTGTTGAGGTAGTCCACGCCGGCGGCGAGCAGTTCCGTCCACAGCGCGTCCCGGGCCGGGCCGGCGGTGTCGGGGGTGGCCCAGAACCGGACCTGCTGCCCGCACGCGTGGGCGGCTGCGGTGATGCTCCGCAGCTTCCGCCGCTCCGCGTCCGGGAACGTCCCCACGCCGGTCCAGGTGAAGTTCTGCGCCCAGTTGTCGCTGATCAGCGAGATGAGGGAGGCCGGGGCGGGGCCGCCGAGGTCGGTCAGCCGGCCGTCGTAGAAGGCGCGGCGCTCGGTCTGCGCCTCCATCGGGGTACGGGCCGCCCGGTCGCCGGAGACGACCGCGGTGACCGGGCCGGGGTGGACGCGGCCGTGCGCGTACCGGGTGAACAGGTGCGGGTGGCGGCGCAGCCGGCGGTCGAGTTCGAGGTAGGTCGAGGAGCCCTCGGTCTTGATGTCGATGAGCAGGCGCAGCGGCCGGCGCCACCCGCGGTAGACGGAGCCGTGGTGGGCCCTGACGCGGGCGGCGAGCGGTTCCAGGTAGAGGGATTCCAGGGTGCGGGAGGGGTCGAGGTCGGACGCCTCGTGGCCGACGAGGAGCTGGTCGCCGACGAGGAAGATGTCGGCTTCGACGCTGCCGAAGCGGTGGTCGAGGGCGTCGTACAGGGGCCGCGGGTGCGCGTAGTCGTTGTGGGCGTGGGCGTGCCACAGCGGGCGGGGCGTCCGGTCGCCGGCCGGCGCACGGCCGGCGGGCAGGGCGAGCGTTCCGGCGAGGGCGGCGCCGAGGGTGGTGAGGGCTCCGCGACGGGTGGTGAGGGCCATGCACTGCCTCCCTGGGGGGTGAGGGGACCGGGGAGAGTATGCGTGCACTCGGCGCTCAAAGGGCCCTGTCGTGACGGGAGTTGGCGTGCTGTTCACTTAGCCAGCGGGAGCGCGCGAAGAAGCCCGCCCCCGGGTGGGGCGGGCTTCACCGTCGGTGGGTCAGGGTGCCTGGAGGTCGACCAGCTCGGCCAGCGCCGCGCGGTGGGCGCCCGCCGTGCCGTAGGCGATCGAGTCCGCCTTGGCCCGCTTCAGGTACAGGTGGGCCGGGTGTTCCCAGGTCATGCCGATCCCGCCGTGCAGCTGCACCGCCTCCTCGGTGGCGCGTACGGCGACGGGGGCGGCGTAGGCCTGGGCGACGGCCACCGCGATGTCGGTGTCCTCGCCGGAGGCGAGCGCGTCGGCGGCGGCGCGGGCGGCGGCCCGGAGGTTGACGACCTCCAGCCACAGCTGGGCGAGCCGGTGCTTGAGCGCCTGGAAGCCGCCGACCGGCCGGTTGAACTGCTTGCGCTCCTTCAGGTACCGGACGGTCTCCGTCAATGCCCAGTCGGCGACGCCGAGTTGCTCGGAGGCGAGCAGTCCGGCGGCGGCCCGCAGGGCACGCCGTACGGCGGGTTCGGCGTCGCCGACGCGGCGGCCGGCCGCGCCGGTGAGGGTGACGGTGGCGAGCGGGCGGGTCAGGTCGAGGGAGACCTGCGGGGTGAGGGTGACGGCGTCGGCGGGGACGGCGTACAGGCCGCCGTCGTCGGCCGGGACGAGCAGCACGTCGGCGACGGCCGCGTCCGCGATCCCCGTCAACTCGCCGTGCAGGGTGCCGTTCTCGATCCGTGCGGTCCTGATGCCGGCGCCCGGGGCGGTGGCGAGGCCGACCGCGAGCACGCCGATGGTGCGCCCGGAGGCCAGCTGCGCCGACAGCTCCCGGTCGCCGCAGGCCAGCAGGGCCTCGGTGGCCACGACCGCGCTGGTCAGGTACGGCAGCGGCGCGACCGACCGGCCCAACTCCTCCAGCACGACGGCGACCTCGCGGTGGCTCGCGCCCTGGCCGCCCTGCTCCTCGGGCACCAGCAGGCCGGCCAGGCCCATGCCCTCGGCGAGGGACTTCCACAGGCCGCGGTCGAACGGGGCGCCCGACTCGCTGCGGGCGATCACGTCGGCCGGTGCGCAGTGGTCGGTGAGCAGGTCGCGGACGGCGGCCCGCAGCGCCTCTTCCTCCTCGGAGTACAGCAGATCCGTCATCGGGCGAGGTCCTTCCAGGCGACGTCCTTGTCGGTGCGCGGCTCGGCGGGCAGGCCCAGGACGCGCTCGGCGACGATGTTCAGCAGGACCTCGCTGGTCCCGCCCTCGATGCTGTTGCCCTTGGAGCGCAGATAGCGGTAGCCGGCGTTCCGGCCGGTGAAGTCGACGAGCTCCGGCCGGCGCATGGTCCAGTCGTCGTACAGCAGACCTTCTTCACCGAGGAGTTCGACCTCCAGGCCGCTGATCTCCTGGTTGAGGCGGGCGAAGGCGAGCTTCATGCCGGCGCCCTCGGGGCCGGGCTGGCCGACGGTGAGCTGCTGGCGCAGGCGTTCGGCGGTGAGCCGGGACACCTCGGCCTCGACCCACAGCTTCAGCAGCCGCTGGTGCAGGTCGTGGGTGCGCAGGTCCGGGCGTTCGCGCCAGGTCCGCGAGACCGGTCCGATCATGCCGCCCTCGCGGGGCAGGGCCATGCCGCCGATGGCGACGCGTTCGTTGTTCAGCGTGGTCTGGGCGACCCGCCAGCCGTCACCGACCTCGCCGAGGCGGCGGGAGTCGGGGATGCGGACGTCGGTGAGGAAGACCTCGTTGAACTCGGCCTCGCCGGTGATCTGGCGCAGCGGCCGGACCTCGACGCCCGGGTCGGTCATGTCGCAGACGAAGTAGGTGATGCCCTGGTGCTTGGGCACGTCCGGGTCGGTGCGGGCGATGAGGATGGCCCAGCGGGCGACATGGGCGCTGGAGGTCCACACCTTCTGCCCGTTGACCACCCAGTCGTCGCCTTCGCGTACGGCCCGGGTGCCGAGCGCGGCCAGGTCGGAGCCGGCGCCGGGTTCGCTGAACAGCTGGCACCAGACCTCCTCCCCGGTCCACAGCGGCCGCAGGTAGCGCCGCTTCTGCTCCTCGGTGCCGTACTTGAGGATCGTCGGGGCGGCCATGCCGAGGCCGATGCCGATGCGCCGGGGGTCGTTGCCGGGTGCGCCGGCGGCCTCCAGTTCGGCGTCCACGACGCCCTGGAGGGAGCGCGGGGCGCCGAGGCCGCCGAGGTGCTCGGGGTAGTGCACCCAGGCCAGGCCGGCGTCGAAGCGGGCCCGGAGGAAGTCCAGGCGGTCGGTGCTCGCGGGGGGATGCTGGGCGAGCAGGTCCCGGGTGCGGCGGCGCAGGTCCTCGGCGTCGGTCATGCGGCGGCTCCGTTCTCCAGCAGGACGGCGACCCGGCCGGTGGTCACGCCGTCGGCGACCCGCTGCACGGCACCGGCCGCGCCGGCGAGCGGCACGCGCTCGCTGACCAGCGGCTTGACGGCGCCCCGCGCGGCCAGTTCGGTGAGCTGTTCGTGGCAGTGTTGGACCAGCTTCGGGTTCTTGGTGTTGTACAGGCCCCAGTGCAGGCCGAGGATCGAGTAGTTCTTCACCAGGGCGTGGTTGAGGGCGGGACTCGGGATGGTGCCGCTGGCGAAGCCGACGACGACGATCCGGCCCTCGAAGGCGACCAGCTTCGCGGACTGGGCGTAGGCCGTGCCGCCGACGGGGTCGTAGATCACGTCGGCGCCCCGGCCGCCGGTGGCCTCCTTGACGGCGGCGACGACGTCCTCGGCGCGCCGGTCGACCACCACGTCGCAGCCCAGTTCACGGGCGACGGCGGCCTTGTCCGCGCCGCCCACGACACCGATCACCGTGGCGCCGGCGGCCTTGCCGAGCTGTACGGCGGCGCTGCCCACGCCACCGGCGGCGGCGTGCACCAGCAGGGTCTCGCCGGCCTCCAGGCGGGCGCGGCGGTGCAGGCCGAACCAGCCGGTCTGGTAGCCGATGTGCAGGGCGGCCGCCTCGGCGTCGTCCAGCGACTCGGGTGCGGGGAGCAGGGCGCGGGCGTCGGCGAGGGCGTACTCGGCGAATCCGCCGTGCGGCAGCACGGGGTTGGCGATCACCCGGCGACCGTCCTCGGTCTCGCCGCAGATCTCCACGCCCGGCGTGAAGGGCAGCGGCGGACGCACCTGGTACTCGCCCCGGCACAGCAGCGCGTCGGGGAAGTTGACATTGGCGGCGCGTACCCGCAGCAGCACCTGGCCGTCGGCGGGCGTGGGCCGCTCCGCCTCCGCCAGGCGCATCACCTCGGCGGGCTCGCCGTTCTCGTGCACTTGCCATGCCTGCATGCGGGGCCTCCACGGGACTGCTTCGTCTGACCGGGCTCGACGGCATACTAAGCGGTCGCTTGTCGATCAGGGAACAGTAGCGTGGGTCACGTCCGGGCGGGCCGCGCCCGGACGTGCATCCGCTCCCCCTGCGGCCCGAACAGGCTCAGGAACTCCACCGGCCCCTCCCCCGTCGACCCGAACCAGTGCGGCACCCGGGTGTCGAACTCGGCCGCCTCGCCCGCGGCCAGCACGACGTCGTGCTCGCCGAGGACCAGGCGGAGCCGGCCCGAGAGGACGTAGAGCCACTCGTAGCCCTCGTGGGTCCGCGGCTCGGGCTCCTGGCTGCGCTGGGGTTCGAGGACCTTGTAGGCCTGCAGGCCGCCGGGCTGGCGGGTCAGCGGCCAGTGGGTGCGCCCGCCGCGGACGATCGGCTTGGAGCGCACCCGCGGGTCCCCGACCGGCGGCGCGCCGACCAGCTCGTCCAGCGGCACCTGGTGGGCCTGGGCGATCGGCAGCAGCAGTTCGAGGCTGGGTCTGCGCAGGCCGGACTCCAGCCGGGAGAGCGTGCTCACCGAGATGCCGGTGGCCTCGGAGAGCGCGGCCAGGGTCACCTCCCGCTCCTTGCGGATGCGGCGCAGCCTCGGACCCACGTCCGCCAGTACGTCGTCGGTACTCATGACCCCTATTGCAGGAACGGCAAATACGTTTGTCAATGCCGCAGCGCTCCGGCGACCGTCGCCCCATGACCGAGAACCACGCATACGAAGTTGTCGTCGTCGGCGGCGGAGCGGCCGGGCTGTCCGCCGCCCTGGTCCTGGGCCGGTCCCGGCGCCGCACGCTGGTCGTCGACGCGGGCGAGCCGCGCAACGCGCCGTCCGCGCACCTGCAGGGCTATCTGTCCCGGGACGGCATGTCCCCGGCCGAGTTCCTGGCCGTGGGGCGCGCGGAGATCGCCCGGTACGGGGTGGAGCTGGTCCGGGACCGGGTGGTGGACGCGGCCGCGGCGGAGGGCGGGGACTTCACCGTCGTCCTGGCCGGCGGCCGGACCGTACGGGCCCGGCAGCTGGTGGTCGCGACCGGTCTGGCGGACGAGCTGCCGCCGCTCCCCGGCCTCGCCGAACGGTTCGGCCGGGACGTGGTCCACTGCCCCTACTGCCACGGCTGGGAGGTCCGCGACCTGCCCACCGGCGTCCTCGCCACCACACCGCTGAGCGTCCACCAGGCGCTCATGGTCACCCAGTGGTCCCAGGACGTACGGCTCTTCCTGCACGAGCTGAGCGAGGCGGACCTGACGGACCAGGACCTGCGCCGGCTGGCCACCGCCGGCGTCACGGTCGTCCCCGGCGAGGTGGCGGAGCTGGTGGTCGCCGACGACCGCCTCACCGGCATCCGGCTCATGGACGGCACGGTCCACGACCGCGCGGTCCTGTACGCCGCCCCGCGCGCCGTCCCGCACAACGATCTCCTGGTCCGGCTGGGCGCCGAGCTGCGCGAGACCCCGTTCGGCAGCTACCCCGTGATCGACGAACGGGGCCTGACCACCGTGCCCGGCCTGTGGGCGGCCGGCAACGCGAGCGGCTTCGCCGAGCAGGTGATCAACGCGGCGAGCAGGGGCTACCGGGCAGGGGCGGCGATCAACGGGGAACTGCTGATGGCCGACCTGGACGACGGCGCCCGGTGAGAAGCGCGGGACCGTGCCCGGTGTGCGGCCGCCGCCGCGCGGCCGCGATCGGCCCTCGGCCGCCCGAACGGAACGGAACCGCGCACCCGGCAGGGCGCTGAGGCACCATGGCGGCATGCTGCTGACCCGGTTGGCCCAGGTGTCCCGGGAGGTCGCCGCGACGGCGGCGCGGTCCCGGAAGGTCGCGCTGCTCGCGGAGCTGTTCCGGGACGCGGAGGCGGACGACGTGCCGATCGTCATCCCGTATCTCGCGGGACGCCTGCCGCAGGGGCGCCTCGGGGTCGGCTGGAAGGTGCTGGGCCGCCCGGTACCGCCGGCCGCCGGACCGTCCCTCACCGTGCGCGAGGTCGACGCCCGGCTGAGCGAGCTGGGCAAGGTGTCCGGGCCCGGTTCCCAGGCCGAGCGGACGCGGCTCGTCGGCGAGCTGATGGGCGCGGCCACCGAGGAGGAGCAGCGCTTCCTGCTCGGCCTGCTCACCGGCGAGGTCCGGCAGGGCGCCCTGGACGCGGTCGCGGTGGAGGGCCTCGCCCGGGCGACCGGCGCGGACCCGGCGGACGTACGGCGGGCCGTGATGCTCGCGGGCTCGCTGCAGACGGTGGCCCAGGCCCTGCTCGGCGAGGGGACCGGATCGCTGGAGCGGTTCCGGCTCACGGTCGGCCGACCCGTGCTGCCCATGCTGGCGCACAGCGCCTCCTCGGTCGCCGAGGCGGTGGAGAAGCTGGGCGCCTGCGCGGTGGAGGAGAAGCTGGACGGCATCCGGGTCCAGGTGCACCGGGACGGCGACACGGTCCGGATCCACACCCGCACCCTGGACGACATCACCGACCGGCTGCCCGAAGTGACCGCGGCCGCGCTGGAGTTGGGAGGCGAGCGGTTCATCCTGGACGGGGAGGTGATCTCCTTCGACGCGGCGGGCCGGCCCCGGTCCTTCCAGGAGACGGCGGGCCGGGTCGGCTCGCGCACCGACGTGGCGAGGGCCGCCGAGGAGACCCCGGTCTCGCCCGTCTTCTTCGACGCCCTCTCGGTCGACGGCCGTGACCTGCTCGACCTGCCGTTCACCGAGCGGCACGCGGAACTGGCCCGCCTGGTGCCCGAGCCGATGCGGGTGCGGCGCACGGTGGTGTCCGGCCCGGGGGACATCCCGGAGGCGGAACGGTTCCTCGCCGACACCCTGGCCCGCGGCCACGAGGGCGTGGTGGTCAAGGCGCTCGACGCGCCGTACAGCGCGGGCCGGCGCGGCGCCGCCTGGCTCAAGGTCAAGCCCGTGCACACCCTCGACCTGGTGGTGCTGGCCGCCGAGTGGGGCCACGGCCGCCGCACCGGCAAGCTGTCCAACCTGCACCTCGGCGCCCGCACCCAGGACGGCGGCTTCGCGATGCTCGGCAAGACCTTCAAGGGCATGACCGACGCGATGCTCGCCTGGCAGACCGGCAGACTCCGGGAACTGGCGGTCGAGGACGACGGCTGGGTGGTCCGGGTCCGCCCCGAACTCGTCGTGGAGATCGCCTACGACGGCCTCCAGCGCTCCTCCCGCTACCCGGCCGGCGTCACCCTCCGCTTCGCCCGCGTGGTCCGCTACCGCGAGGACAAGCGCCCCGAGGAGGCCGATACCGTGGAGGCCCTGCTGGCAGCCCACCCGGAGGTCAGGCCGTGACGGTGCGGACGACGAAGCGCAGCGCGGGACTGCTGTTGTTCCGGCACACCGACGAGGGGCTGGAGGTACTGCTCGGCCACATGGGCGGCCCGCTGTGGGCGAAGAAGGAGGCCGGCGCCTGGACGGTGCCGAAGGGCGAGTACGACCCGCAGGAACCGGCCTGGGAGGCGGCCCGGCGCGAGTTCCGGGAGGAGCTGGGGGTGGCGCCGCCCGACGGGGAGGCCGTACCGCTGGGCGAGGTCGTGCAGCGCAACGGCAAGATCGTCACGGCGTGGGCGGTGGCGGCGGACCTCGACCCGGAGACGATCACCCCGGGAACCTTCACGATGGAGTGGCCGCCGCGGTCCGGCCGGCGGCAGGAGTTCCCGGAGCTGGACCGGGTGGCGTGGTTCGGTCTGGACCGGGCCCGTGAGGTGATCGTCACGGCGCAGGCGGCGTTTCTCGACCGGCTGGCGGAGCACTCGGGCCGGGAGGGGCGCTCCTGAGAAGAAAGCGCCCGAGGGCCTGTCGCGTTGCGACTTGCGGGGCCGCGCGCGAAGGTCGAGACAAGCCCGCTCCCAGGGAGGTCAGCCATGCCCATCGCGACGGTGAACCCGGCGAACGGCGAGACGCTCAAGACGTACGAGCCCATGGACGAGGACGAGCTGGAACGCCGGCTCGAGCTCGCCGAGGCCACCTTCCGCACGTACCGGGCGACCTCGTTCGCCGACCGCGCCCGACTGCTGAACAAGGCCGCCGACCTGCTGGACGAGGACCAGCGGGAGATCGGCCGGATCATGACCACCGAGATGGGCAAGCCGGTCAAGCAGGCCCGCGCGGAGGCCGCGAAGTGTGCCAAGGCCATGCGCTGGTTCGCGGAACGCGCCGAGGGGCTGCTGGCCGACGAGGAGCCCCCCGAGCCGGACGTGCGCGACTCCGGTGCCTCCCGGGTGCAGGTCCGCTACCGGCCGCTCGGCCCGGTCCTCGCCGTGATGCCCTGGAACTTCCCCCTGTGGCAGGTGATCCGGTTCGCCGCGCCCGCGCTGATGGCGGGCAACGTGGGCCTGCTCAAGCACGCCTCCAACGTCCCGCAGACGGCTCTCTACCTGGAGGACCTGTTCCACCGGGCCGGCTTCCCGGAGGGCTGCTTCCAGACGCTGCTGATCGGCTCCGGCGCCGTGGACGACATCCTGCGCGACGAGCGCGTGAAGGCGGCCACCCTGACCGGCAGCGAGCCCGCGGGCCGGGCGGTCGCGTCCACCGCCAGCCAGATGATCAAGAAGACGGTGCTGGAGCTGGGCGGCAGCGACCCCTACGTCGTCATGCCCTCCGCCGACGTGGACCGCGCGGCCGAGGTCGCGGTGACGGCGCGCGTGCAGAACAACGGGCAGTCCTGCATCGCCGCCAAACGGTTCATCGTGCACACCGACGTCTACGACGCCTTCGCCGAGAAGTTCGTCGCGGGCATGCGGGCGCTGAAGATCGGCGACCCGCTGGCGGAGGACACCGAGATCGGGCCGCTCGCCAGCGAGCAGGGCAGGACCGACCTGGAGGAGCTGGTGGACGACGCGCGGCGCAGCGGGGCCGGGGTGCTGTGCGGCGGACAGCGGCCGGACGGGCCCGGCTGGTACTACCCGCCGACCGTCCTGTCCGGCATCACCCGGGAGATGCGCATCCACCGCGAGGAGGCGTTCGGACCGGTCGCCACGCTGTACCGTGCCGACGACCTGGACGAGGCCGTGCTGATCGCCAACGACACGCCGTTCGGGCTGAGTTCGAACGTGTGGACGCGGGACGAGAACGAGGTGGAGCGGTTCGCGCGGGACCTGGAGGCCGGCGCCGTGTACGTCAACGGGATGACCGCCTCCCATCCGGCGTTCCCGTTCGGCGGGGTCAAGCGGTCCGGGTACGGGCGTGAGCTGTCCGGGCACGGAATCCGGGAGTTCTGCAACATCACCACGGTTTGGCAGGGTGCGTGAGCGCCGCGCGGCTACCATCCCGTTTTGTGAACCGCGAAGTGACCCTGCCTCTGATCGTCGACGACCGCGGTACCTTGCAGGTGGCCGCGGCCGACGTGAGTAAGTTGTTGCGGACCGTGGGTGCGCGGTGGCTGCATCTGGTCGAGGCCGGGGAGCAGGTGCTGGACGAGGACACGGTCGCCGCGCTGACCATCGAGCTGGCGAAACTGGCGGACCGCATCGACGTCGCCTGCATCGCCCACAGCAGCGGGGCGCCGTAACGGTCGCTGCCGTGTTTTCCCTCGTCCGGCGGCATGAATCGCCCGTCGAGCCGGACACCGGGGTCCCCGGTTCGGAGTAATCCAGCGCGAGATCGTCGTCCTCCCGGGTGACGGTGGGTGGAGCACCCAAAAGGTGTGGACCACCTTCCGGACAGCGGAAAGCAGGGACGGTTCATGGCGACTTTGTGCAGACCCTCGGTGTCGGTCCCGGAGCACGTGATCACGATGGAGCAGACGCTGGAACTGGCGCGCTCCCGCCACCCGGACCACCCCCAACTGCCACTGGCGCTCAGGCTCATCGAGAACACCGGCGTCAGGACGCGGCACATCGTGCAGCCCATCGAGGAGACCCTGAAGCACCCGGGCTTCGAGGAGCGCAACAAGCTCTACGAGGCCGAGGCCAAGGCGCGGGTCCCCGCGGTCATCCAGCGCGCGCTGGACGACGCGGAGCTGCTGACCAGCGACATCGACGCGATCATCTACGTGTCGTGCACGGGCTTCATGATGCCCTCGCTGACGGCCTGGCTGATCAACGAGATGGACTTCGACAGCACCACCCGCCAGCTCCCGATCGCCCAGCTGGGCTGCGCGGCCGGCGGGGCGGCGATCAACCGGGCGCACGACTTCTGCTCGGCCTACCCGCACGCCAACGCGCTGATCGTGGCCTGCGAGTTCTGCTCCCTGTGCTACCAGCCCACCGACCTCGGTGTCGGCTCGCTGCTCTCCAACGGCCTCTTCGGCGACGGCATCGCCGCGGCGGTGGTGCGCGGGAGCGGCGGCACGGGCGTGCGGCTGGAGCGCAACGGCTCGTACCTGATCCCGAAGACGGAGGACTGGATCGCCTACGACGTCCGGGCCACCGGCTTCCACTTCCTGCTCGACAAGCGGGTGCCGACGACGATGGAGCCGCTCGCCCCGGCGCTGAAGGACCTGGCAGGCAGCCACGGCTGGGACGCGTCCGACCTGGACTTCTACATCATCCACGCGGGCGGCCCCCGCATACTCGACGACCTCAGCAAGTTCCTGCAGGTCGACCCGCACGCCTTCCGGTTCAGCCGGGCCACGCTCACCGAGTACGGCAACATCGCCAGCGCCGTCGTCCTGGACGCGCTGCGCCGGCTGTTCGACGAGGGCGGCGCCGAGGACCGCGCCCGTGGCCTGCTCGCCGGCTTCGGCCCCGGCATCACCGCCGAGATGACGGTGGGCCGCTGGGTCAACGCCGACGGGGACACCCGATGACCGAGCGGACCACGCTCACCCAGACCCGGCCCCCGGTCCGGCACTGGCCGGCGCTCGACCTCACCGGAACGGATTTCGATCCGGTGCTGGCGGAGCTGATGGCCGAGGGCCCGGTCACCCGGGTCCAGCTGCCCAACGGCGAGGGCTGGGCCTGGCTGGTCACCCGGTACGACGACGTACGCAGGGTGACCAACGACCCCGGCTTCAGCCGCGCGGCGGTCAGGGACCGGCAGGTCACCCGGCTCGCCCCGCACTTCATCCCCGACCGGGACGCGGTCGGCTTCCTCGACCCGCCCGACCACACCCGGCTGCGCCGCTCGGTCGCCGCCGCCTTCACGGCGAAAGGCGTCGAGCGGGTCCGCGCCCGGGCCCGCGCCGTGCTGGCCGAACTGGTCGACGACCTGCTCCGGGGCGGTCCGCCCGCGGATCTCACGGCGGCGGTCCTCGGCCCGTTCCCCATCGCGGTGATCTGTGAGCTGATGGGCGTCCCGGCCGGCGACCGGCACCGCATGCACACCTGGACCCAGCTGATCCTGTCCGCCGCGCACGGCAAGGACGTCAGCGAGACGGCCAAGCGGGAGATGAGCGCCTACTTCGCCGACCTGATCGCGCTGCGCGGGGACGGCGCCGGCGAGGACGTCGCCTCGCTCCTCGGCGCCGCCGTGGCCCGGGGCGAGGTCACGCCGGAGGAGGCCGTCGGTCTCGCCGTCCTGCTCCAGATCGGCGGCGAGGCGGTCACCAACAACAGCGGGCAGATGTTCTACCTGCTGCTGACCCGCCCCGGCCTGCTGAAGCGGCTGCGCGCGGAGCCGGGGCTGCGCCCGCGGGCGATCGACGAACTCCTGCGCTGGATCCCGCACCGCAACGCGGTCGGGCTGTCCCGGATCGCCCTGCGGGACGTGGACATCGGCGGCGTCCGCATCCGCGCCGGCGACCCGGTCTACGTCTCCTACCTGGCCGCCAACCGCGATCCGGCCGTCTTCACCGACCCGGACACCATCGACTTCTCCCGCGACCCGAACCCGCACGTGGCGTTCGGCTTCGGCCCGCACTACTGCCCCGGCGGCATGCTGGCCCGACTTGAGGAGGAACTCCTGATGGACGCCCTGCTGGACCGGACACCGACCCTGAGGCTGGCCGTGCCACCGGACCAAGTCACCTTTCGCAAGGGTGCGTTGATCCGGGGGCCCGAATCCCTTCCGGTGACCTGGTGAGACGCCCATGACCGAGACCGAGGGACTGTACGTGCCACCGGGCCAGGGCCGTGTCGTGGCGACCCCGGCCCAGCGGGTGACGTTCAAGGTCACCGGCACCCACTCGCGGATGGCCTCCACCTTCGAGGTGGAGGTCCCGCCGGGCTTCGACGTCGGCGCTCATGTGCACACGCGCAGCGAGGAGCTGTTCTACGTCCTCGAGGGCGAGCTGGACGTCCTCGCCTTCGAGCCGCGCGTCCGCACCCCCGACAACTGGCGGAAGTGGGAGTCGCGTTCGGGCAGCCGGGTGGTCCGCGCGACACCGGGCACGGTCATCGTCGTACCTCCGGGCTGTCCCCACGCCTTCGCCAATCCGACGGAGGCCCCGGCCAAGATGTTCTTCCAGGCCTCTCCCCCGCCGGACCACGAGCGCTACTTCGAGGAACTGCTGGAGATCCTGGCCGACGGCGGGCCGCCGGACCAGGAGGCGATCGAGGCGCTGCGGGCCAAGTACGACATCGAGCAGCTCACGCCCCTCAGACACCGGTGAGTGCCCCGCCGCCCGGAGCTACCGGATCGGCATCCCGGACAGGGTCCGCGCGATGACGAGCCGCTGGATCTCGCTGGTCCCCTCGAAGATCGTGTAGATCGCCGCGTCCCGGTGCATCCGCTCGACGGGGTACTCACGGGTGTATCCGTTGCCGCCGAGGATCTGTATCGCCTGGGCCGTGACCTTCTTGGCGGTCTCGCTGGCGAACAGCTTGGACATGGAGCCCTCGGCCGCGGTGAACGGCCTGCCGTTGACCGCCATCCACGAGGCCCGCCACACCAGCAGACGCGCGGCGTCGATCTGCGTCCGCATGTCCGCGAGCTGGAAGGCCACGCCCTGGTTGTCGATGATCGGCCGGCCGAACTGCTCCCGGGTCCCGGCGTACTCGAGGGCGACCTCGTACGCGGCCCGGGCGGTGCCGACCGCCATGGCGCCGACGGCCGGGCGGGACGCCTCGAACGTGGCCATCGCCGCGTTCTTGACCCGCTCGCCCGCCTTGGCCTTCTCCCGCGCCCGGGCCAGCCGCTCGTCCAGCTTCTCCTTGCCGCCGAGCAGGCAGGAGCCGGGCACCCGGACGTTGTCGAGGACGACCTCGGCGGTGTGCGAGGCGCGGATGCCGTGCTTCTTGAACTTCTGGCCCTGGGAGAGACCGGCGGTGCCCGGCGGGACGATGAAGGAGGCGTGGCCCTTGGAGCCCAGCTCCGGGTCGACCACGGCGACGACGACGTGGACGTTGGCGATGCCGCCGTTGGTCGCCCAGGTCTTCGTGCCGTTGATCACCCACTCGTCCTTGGCCTCGTCGTACACCGCACGCGTGCGCAGGGAGGCGACGTCGGAGCCGGCGTCCGGCTCGGAGGAGCAGAACGCGGCGACCTTGACGTCGTTCTGGTCGCCGTACATCTGGGGGATCCAGGTGCCGATCTGCTCCTCGGTCCCGTTGGCGAGGACGCCCACGGCGGCGAGGCCGGTGCCCACGATGGACAGGGCGATGCCCGCGTCGCCCCAGAACAGCTCCTCCATGGCCATCGGGATGCCGAGGCCGGTGGGGTCGAAGTACTGCTGCGCGTAGAAGTCGAGCGAGTAGATGCCGACCTTCGCGGCCTCCTGGATGACCGGCCAGGGCGTCTCCTCGCGCTCGTCCCACTCGGCCGCTGCGGGGCGGATCACATCCGCGGCGAAGCCATGGAGCCAGTCGCGTACTTCCCTCTGTTCCTCGTTCAGCTCCATGGTGAACTCGGCCATGTCCCCTCCAGCGGCGGTGGTGCAATGTTACTAGCGGTAACCCGAGTCTGTTACTGATCGGTAGGGAAAGTCAACCGGTGATGACACCTCGGCATCCCGTTCGATGTCGGGAGCGCGGTCAGTGTTAGTTTGCGCAGGCGTCACCGAATCAGCACGGGTGGGGAGAGCACATGGACACCACGCAGCGGACCGAGCAGCAGCGGTCCGCCGACCGCCGACGGCGCGAGCTGCTGGAGGCCGCCGACCGGGTGGTGCTGCGCGACGGCCCGCAGGCGTCGATGAACGCGATCGCGGCGGAAGCGGGCATCACGAAGCCCATCCTCTACCGGCACTTCGGCGACAAGGGCGGACTCTACGCAGCGCTGGCCAAGCGGCACACCGACGCGCTGCTCGACTCCCTGCGGGCGGCCCTCGACGCACCCGCCGAGCGGCGCGAGCGGGTCGAGTCGACGCTGGACACCTACCTCGCCGCCATCGAGGCGCGGCCCCAGGTGTACCGGTTCCTGATGCACCCGGCGGAGGGCAGCACCGGGGGCGACCAGGGCTTCGACGTCGGCAAGCACAGCGCCCCCCTGCTCCGGCGGATGGGCGAGGAGCTCGCCCAGGTCATCGAGGAGCGGGTCGATCTGGGCCCGGAGAGTCAGCAGCTGGCCCGGGTCTGGGGGCACGGGATCGTCGGGATGATGCATGCCGCGGGTGACTGGTGGCTGGGGGAACGCCCCTGCTCCCGGGCCGACTTGGTGCGCTCCCTCGCCGATCTGCTGTGGGGTCGCCTCGCGGCCGCGGGCGACAGGATGGGGGGTCCGGGGTTCTGACGGCCCCGCACCCTCAGGCCGGTGCGCCCGCCCGGTGCCAGGAGGCCCCGGAGACCTGCCTCAGCAGTCTCCGCTTCCGCCACCCCGTCAGGTGGTCGGCGTACACCCGGCCCTCCAGGTGGTCGCACTCGTGTTGCAAGCATCTGGCAAAGAAGCCGGTGCCGTGGACGGTGACCGGGTCTCCCGTCACCGTGAAGCCCTCGACCACCGCGTGGTCGTACCGCTCGGTTCCCGCCTCCAGGCCCGGCAGGGACAGGCAGCCCTCCGGGCCCCGGATCACCACACCGTCGGCCTCCACCAGCCGCGGGTTCACCACGTGGCCGAGGTGGCGGACGTCCTCGTCGTCGGGGCAGTCGTAGACGAACACCCGCAAACCGACCCCGATCTGGTTGGCTGCCAGGCCCACCCCCCGCGCCGCGTACATCGTGGCGAACAGGTCCTCCACGAGGGCCGCGAGGGCGGGGCCGAAGTCGGTGACGTCCCGGCAGGGCTCGCGCAGCACCGCGTCGCCGAGCAGGGTGAGGGGCCGGACGCGCCCGTGGGCGCCCGGAATGGAACCGTGTCGCATGGCGGCAAGGGTACGGTTCGTTCAGCTCATGCCCGCCGCCCGAGGCCCGGACCGGGATTCGGGTGTGGGAATGGATCTCGATAGGCTGAGGTTCACACCACGTTGCCGGATGGCCCCAGGCGCGGCGCGTACGCAAGGAGGATCGAGAACTGATGGCAGGCAACTCGGACCCGCTCTCGCCGCGGGCCAAGCTGGCCGTGACCGCGGGCAAGGCGGTCGCTGCGGCATCGCGGGCCGCAGGACGCGGCAGCGGGTCGGTGATCGGTGGCCGGGTCGCGCTGAAACTCGACCCCGATCTGCTCGGGCGACTCGCCCAGAACCTGGACGTCGTCCTGGTGTCCGCCACCAACGGCAAGACCACGACCACCCGGCTCATCGCGGAGGCGCTGCGCGCCGCGGGCCCGGTCGTGTCGAACGCGCTCGGCGCCAACATGCCGGCCGGCATCACGTCCGCGCTGGCGGGCGGCTCGGACGCGAAGTTCGGCGTCATCGAGGTGGACGAGAAGTACCTGGCCGGAGTGGCCCGGGACACCTCCCCCAAGTGCATCGCCCTGCTGAACCTCTCCCGCGACCAGCTGGACCGGGCCGCCGAGACCCGGATGCTCGCCGAGAACTGGCGGGAGGGCCTGGCCGGCTCCAAGGCGGTCGTCGTCGCCAACTGCGACGACCCGCTGGTGGTCTGGGCCGCGTCCTCCTCCGCGAATGTGATCTGGGTCGCCGCCGGGCAGATGTGGAAGGACGACGCCTGGTCCTGCCCGTCGTGCGGTGGCGTGATGCAGCGCCCCGGCGACGACTGGTTCTGCGGTGAGTGCGGCTTCCGCCGGCCCACGCCGACCTGGGCGCTGTCCGGGGACCACGTGCTGGACCCGCACGGGTCCGCCTGGCCGATCCACCTGCAGCTGCCGGGCCGCGCCAACAAGGCGAACGCCGCGTCCTCCGCGGCCGTCGCCGCGGTCTTCGGGGTGCCGCCGCAGGTCGCCCTGGAGCGGATGTACCAGGTGCAGGCGGTGGCCGGCCGGTACGACGTCGTCCAGTTCCAGAACCGCGACCTCAGGCTGCTGCTGGCCAAGAACCCGGCCGGCTGGCTGGAGACCTTCTCCCTGATCGACCCGCCGCCCGCGCCGGTGATCCTGTCCGTGAACGCCCGCGGCGCCGACGGCACCGACACCTCCTGGCTGTGGGACGTCGACTACACCCGGCTGACCGGCCACCCGATCTTCGTCATCGGCGACCGGAAGCTGGACCTCGCCGTCCGTCTGGAGGTCGCCAACCAGCACTTCCAGGTCTGCGACAACCTCGACCAGGCCGTGCAGATGTGCCCGCCGGGCCGGATCGAGGTCATCGCGAACTACACCGCGTTCCAGGACCTGCGCCGCCGCGTCGGCAACTGATCTTCGAAGGGCGATCACCTCATGAGCGACAACCAACTGCGGCTGGTGTGGATCTACCCGGACCTGCTCAGCACCTACGGCGACCAGGGCAACGCCCTCGTCGTGGAGCGCCGGGCCCGGCAGCGCGGCCTGGACGTGGCCCGGCTGGACGTGCGCAGCGACCAGCCGATCCCGACCTCCGGCGACATCTACCTGATCGGCGGCGGCGAGGACCGTCCGCAGCGGCTCGCGGCCGAGCGGCTGCGCCGTGACGGGCACCTGCACCGGGCGGTGGAGAACGGCGCGATCGTCTTCTCGGTCTGCGCCGGCTACCAGATCCTCGGCCACGAGTTCATCAACGACCTCGGCCAGCGCGAGCCGGGCCTCGGCCTGCTCGACGTGGTGTCGGTGCGCGGCGAGGGCGAGCGGTGCGTCGGCGACGTGCTGGGCGACATCGACCCGCAGCTCGGCCTGCCCCAGCTGACCGGCTTCGAGAACCACCAGGGCGTCACCCACCTCGGCCCGACCGCCCGCCCCTTCGCCCGCGTGCAGATCGGCAAGGGCAACGGCACCGGGGACGGCACGGAGGGCGCGTACAACGGGACGGTCTTCGGCACGTACATGCACGGGCCGGTGCTGGCCCGCAACCCGCTCATCGCCGACCTGCTGCTGAAGCTGGCGCTGGACGTCAACGCCCTTCCGCCGATCGACGACCGCTGGTACGAGGCGCTCCGCAACGAGCGCATCGCGGCCGCGCAGCAGCCCGCCTGACACCAGCCGGCGGCAGCGCGCGTAACCCGTTCTTCAGTTGGATGTCAACGGGGTCCGGCAGACTCCCGGCGGGCCCGCCTGACGGTCCGTCCGCTCACATGTGCGGGCGCGTCCAGCAGGCGGACGCCCGCTACGGAGCCACCCCCTCACGCCGGTAGGGTGGCCGGGAATCCGCCGGACAACGTGGTCCGGTTACCCGGCCCACGTTGAGAAGGTATTCGGGCTATGCGCATTGGTGTCCTCACGTCCGGCGGCGACTGCCCCGGCCTGAACGCCGTCATCCGGTCCGTCGTGCACCGTGCCGTCGCCGACCACGGCGACGAGGTCATCGGTTTCCGGGACGGCTGGAAAGGCCTCCTGGAGTGCGACTACCTGAAGCTCGACCTCGACGCTGTCGGCGGCATCCTGGCCCGCGGCGGCACCATCCTCGGCTCCTCCCGGGTCCGCCCGGAGCACCTGCGGGACGGGGTGGAGCGGGCCAGGGGCCACGTCGCGGAACTCGGCCTGGACGCGATCATCCCGATCGGCGGCGAGGGCACGCTGAAAGCGGCCCGGCTGCTGTCGGACAACGGGCTGCCCATCGTGGGCGTGCCCAAGACCATCGACAACGACATCGCCGTCACCGACGTCACCTTCGGCTTCGACACCGCGGTGACCGTGGCGACCGAGGCCCTGGACCGGCTGAAGACCACCGCCGAGTCGCACCAGCGGGTGCTGATCGTGGAGGTCATGGGCCGGCACACCGGCTGGATCGCGCTGCACTCCGGCATGGCGGCCGGCGCCCACGCCGTCGTCGTACCCGAGCGGCCCTTCGACATCGATGAGCTGACCCGGAAGGTCGGCGAGCGGTTCGAGGCGGGCAAGCGGTTCGCCATCGTGGTCGCCGCGGAGGGCGCCAAGCCGCGGCCCGGCTCCATGGAGTTCGACGAGGGCGGCAAGGACATCTACGGCCACGAGCGGTTCGCCGGAATCGCCCGGCAGCTGTCGGTCGAGCTGGAGCAGCGGCTCGGCAAGGAGGCCCGGCCGGTGATCCTCGGGCATGTGCAGCGGGGCGGTACGCCGACCGCGTACGACCGGGTGCTGGCGACCCGTTTCGGCTGGCACGCGGTGGAGGCCGTGCACCGGGGCGAGTTCGGCAGGATGACGGCGCTGCGCGGGACGGACATCGTGATGGTGTCGCTGGCGGAGGCCGTGGAGACGCTGAAGACGGTGCCCACCGAGCGGTACGACGAGGCGGAGTGCGTCCTCTGACCCAGTGGTTCGGGTGAGGACAAACCGGCCCCGGTCACAGCGGTGACCGGGGCCGGTTCTACTCTTGGTGCGGACACAGACAGCTGTGGACAGACACCGCACAACCCCCACGAACCAGGAGCCGCCGGATGGATCACAGCGGACACGGCATGATGACGGATCTGCCGCCGTTCACGCTGGGGCGGGGTCTTCAGTGGTCGGCGGACCCGTTCTTCCTCGTGGCCTGCCTCGCCGGTCTGGCGCTCTACGGCTGGGGGGTCGTGCGGCTGCGGCGGCGCGGGGACGCGTGGCCGGTGTCGCGTACGGTGTCGTACGTCGTCGGCGTGCTCACGATCGCGCTGGTGATGTGCACCAGGCTGAACGACTACGGCATGGTCATGTTCAGCGTGCACATGGTGCAGCACATGGTGATCAGCATGCTGTCGCCGATCCTGATCCTGCTCGGTGCCCCGGTCACGCTGGCACTGCGCGCCCTGCCGGCGGCCGGCAAGGGCCGCACGGGTCCGCGCGAGCTGCTGCTGATGCTGCTGCACAGCCGGTACATGCGGATCATCACGCACCCGGCGTTCACGATCCCGCTGTTCATCGCGAGCCTGTACGGCCTGTACTTCACCCCGATCTTCGACTTCCTGATGGGCTCGAAGACCGGGCACGTCGCGATGATGGTGCACTTCCTCGCGGTCGGGGTCGTGTTCTTCTGGCCGATCATCGGTGTCGACCCCGGTCCGCACCGGCCCGGTCACCTGATGCGGATGCTGGAGCTGTTCGCGGGCATGCCGTTCCACGCGTTCTTCGGCATCGCCCTGATGATGGCGTCGACGCCGATGGTGGAGACCTTCCGGAACCCGCCGGCCTCGCTCGGCGTCGAGGCGCTGTCCGACCAGAGCGCGGCGGGCGGCATCGCCTGGGCGTTCAGCGAGATCCCGTCGGTGCTCGTGCTGATCGCGCTGCTGTTCCAGTGGTACGGCTCCGAGCAGCGGCAGGCCAAGCGCAAGGACCGGGCCGCCGACCGGGACGGCGACAAGGAGCTGGAGGCGTACAACGCCTACCTGGCTTCGCTGAACGCGCGCGAGGGCTGAGCGGCCGCGGCGTCCGGACAGGCGCCGTTCCCCGGAATCCGGGGCACCATGGTCAGGGACGGACCACGAGGAGGGTGTCGCGATGCCCGGTTCCACGAACGGTTCCACCAGGACGATGGGGGCACTCACGGTCGGCGGGCTGGTCCTCGTGACCGCCTACACGGTCGCGCTCGGCAGCAACGGCTGGCTGTGGTTCGGGTGGGTGGTGCTGGGGCTGCTGACCCTCACCCTGGCCGTCACCCAGTCCTGAGCCGCACGGCCCGGGCGGGGCTGGCTACAGTGCCCGCATGAACAGCAGGACGCCCTCGTTCGACGAGCTGGACCGCCGGATCATCACCGCGCTCATGGCGAACGCACGGACCAGCTTCGCCGAGATAGGAGCGGCCATCGGGCTGTCCGCCACGGCGGTCAAACGGCGGGTGGACCGGCTGCGCGAGACCGGGGTGATCACCGGGTTCACGGCGACCGTCAAACCGTCCGCGCTGGGCTGGCGCACGGAGGCCTACGTCGAGGTGTACTGCGAGGGCGCGGCCCCGCCCCGACGGCTGGCGGAGGTCGTCAGCAACCATCCGGAGATCGCGGCGGCGATGACGGTCACCGGCGGCGCCGACGCGCTGCTGCACGTGCGCGCCCGGGACGTGGAGCACTTCGAGGAGGTGCTGGAGCGGATCCGCGCCGAACCGTTCATCCGGAAGACGATCAGTGTGATGGTGCTGTCCCATCTGCTCCCGGAAAGTCCGGAGGCCGGCGCCACCCACGCGGCCCCCGAGTGACGAACGGCACGCAGGAGTCGTGCGTACCCGCTGGCCACAACGCAGCGATGCTGCGCATCTACGCAGCTCTTTTCGCTTGTCGCGCGTCTTCCTCCCTTTCTACCGTGGTGTCACCCCTCAGTGACACACAGGAAAGCGGAGGAAACCCTCTGTGTCCGAAAGCCGTGTGCCGCGTTCCCGGCGCTTCCTCGTCTGCGAACCCAGACACTTCGCCGTCCAGTACGCGATCAACCCCTGGATGCAACCCGACCGTCCCGTCGACGTGGACCTGGCCCAGGAGCAGTGGCAGTCGCTGATCCGCGCCTACCGGACCCACGGCCACACCGTCGACGCCGTCGAGCCGGTCCCCGGCCTGCCGGACATGGTGTTCGCCGCGAACGCGGCGTTCGTCGTCGGCGGCCGGGTCTTCGGCTCGCTGTTCCACGCCCCGGAGCGCCGGCCGGAGTCGGAGCACTACGACACCTGGTTCAAGGCGGCGGGCTACGACGTGTACCGCCCGGAGTCGGTCACCGAGGGCGAGGGCGACCTGGTGTGGACCGGCCGGTACGTGCTCGCCGGCACCGGGTTCCGCACCACCCGCGAGGCGCATCGGGAGGCGCAGGAGTTCCTCGGCCACCCGGTGATCGGCCTGACCCTGGTGGACCCGTACTTCTACCACCTGGACACCGCGCTGTTCGTCCTCGACGACGACAACATCTGCTACTACCCGGAGGCGTTCTCGCCGGGCAGCCGGGAGGTCCTCAAGCGGCTGTACCCGGACGCGGTGCTCGCCTCCCGCGAGGACGCGATGGCGTTCGGCCTGAACTCCGTCTCCGACGGCCGGCACGTCTTCATCGCGCCCCGCGCCGAGGCGCTCGCCGAACGCCTCGCCGACCACGGCTACGTCCCCGTCCCCGTCGACCTGTCCGAGTTCCACAAGGCCGGCGGTGGCATCAAGTGCTGCACCCAGGAGATCCGCTGATGACCGCACCCGCGCGTACGCGTACGTCCGACGACCTGATCCGCGCGGAGGAGCCGGTACTCGCGCACAACTACCACCCGCTGCCCGTGGTCGTGGCCCGGGCCGAGGGCACCTGGGTGGAGGACGTCGAGGGCAACCGCTACCTCGACATGCTGGCCGGCTACTCGGCCCTCAACTTCGGCCACCGGCACCCGGCGCTCGTCGAGGCGGCCCACCGCCAGCTCGACCAGCTGACGCTGACCTCCCGCGCCTTCCACAACGACCGGCTCGCGGAGTTCGCCGAGCGGCTCACGGAGCTGACCGGCCTGGACATGGTGCTGCCGATGAACACCGGCGCGGAGGCGGTGGAGAGCGGCATCAAGGTGGCCCGCAAGTGGGCGTACGACGTGAAGGGCGTCCCGGCCGGGCAGGCGACGATCGTGGTCGCGGCGGAGAACTTCCACGGCCGGACGACGACCATCGTCAGCTTCTCCACGGACGAGACGGCCCGCGCCGGCTTCGGCCCGTTCACGCCCGGCTTCAAGGTCGTGCCGTACGACGACCTGGCCGCGCTGGAGGCGGCGGTCGACGACACGACGGCAGCGGTGCTGATCGAGCCCGTCCAGGGCGAGGCCGGTGTGATCATCCCGGACGACGGCTACCTCGCCGGGGTGCGCGAGCTGACCCGCCGCAAGGGCTGCCTGTTCATCGCCGACGAGATCCAGTCGGGGCTCGGGCGGACCGGCCGTACCCTCGCCGTCGAGCACGAGGACGTCGTCCCGGACATGGTGCTGCTCGGCAAGGCGCTGGGCGGCGGCATCGTGCCGGTGTCGGCGGTGGTGGCCCGGCGCGAGGTGCTGGGCGTGCTGCACCCGGGCGAGCACGGCTCGACGTTCGGCGGCAACCCGCTCGCGGCGGCGGTCGGCACGGCCGTGGTCCGACTGCTGGAGACCGGTGAGTTCCAGCGGCGGGCGGCCGAGCTGGGCGTGGTCCTGCGGGACGGGCTGGCCGAGCTGGTCGGCAGGGGCGTGACCGGGTTCCGCTCGCGCGGGCTGTGGGCCGGCGTGGACGTCGACCCGGCGCTCGGCACCGGCCGCGAGATCAGTGAGCGCCTGATGCGCGAGGGCGTCCTGGTCAAGGACACCCACGGCTCCACGATCCGGCTGGCCCCGCCGCTGACCATCACGGCGGAGGAGCTGCGGTCCGCACTGGCCGCGCTGGAGAAGGTGCTGGCCTGAGGGACGGGCGGGGGGCGGGGGGGGGGGCGCCCCCCGCCCCCCCCCCCCCGCCCCGCCCCCCGGCCCCCAGGCACCAGGCAATACTGG